>JBKBVP010000013.1:0-12439 GCA_046289495.1 Candidatus Kapaibacteriota bacterium
GTTGTGAAATTTTCATTGAATCCTTACTCAATTGTAAATCGTAGAAAATACTATCAAATAATAACACACATTTTCGTCCATTTAGATTTAATACATCTTTTGTTTAATACCTTAACATTCTTTTTCTTTGCGCCACAACTGGAATCTACCGTAAATAGCACTTTCTTTTTGGTACTATTTTTTACTTCTGGAATTTTTTCAACAATACCAACAATAATAAAAAATAAACACAATCCACACTACTATTCATTAGGAGCTTCTGGAGCTATTGCTGGGGTTGTATTCAGTTACATACTTTTCTATCCGAGCTCACGTATATACATCTTTATGTTTCCAATTGGCATTCCTGCACCAATTTTTGCAATCATTTATCTTGCATATTGCGTTTATGCATCAAAAAATTACTCTTCAAATATTAATCACGAGGCACATTTTTGGGGAGCACTTTGGGGTCTTATTTTCACAATTATAAACTATCCCCAAGTTATACGATTTTACTTAAATTTATTAGAGTTTAATTAATCATTCGACAATGAGAGGGGGACTTAGTCGAGATTCTGATTTTGAAAGAACTTCTCGTACCAAAGTGCCAAATTCAGTAGAGTAAAAATTCTAAAGCCGTATTTGCCCTGACCTTTTCGATGCATTTGCAAAATAAAATTTAAGTAATCTAAGTTAAAGATATATTTAAACAAGCTCGAATTGTTTATTTTTGAGCAAGCAAAATCATACCATTCATTACGCAACCATTCGTTGATTGGGGCCCAGAAACCTTGCTTTTTGCGATGAATAATATTATTCGGCAAAATACCTTCTATAGCTTTTTTCAAAAGGTATTTTGTTGTACGACCATCGAGAACTTTCAATTTTTCGGGCAAACTCATCGTAAATTCCACTAATCGGTGGTCGAGGAAGGGAACTCTTGCTTCGATACTATTAGCCATACCCATTTTGTCGATGCGCATCAATAGCAATTCTGGCAAACGCTGAGAAATTTCGACAAACAAAACCCATTGCAAGAAATTAAGTTTCGTTGGCGACAAATTATTTGCCGTATCATAAAGCTCCTTGATATAACTCCATGGGAGCGATATGTAAGCCTTGAATTGCTTTTTGAAAAAAAGTTGCATCTCCACGGGTGGGAAAATTGGTGTGCCGCTCCAGTAATACTCCTCTCCAAATGTGGCACGACGAAGAATATCCAAAGGTAAATATTGATGAAGCAAATTAAAAATTGGTTTGGAGGAAAAATATGCTAATTTTTTTAATGGACCCCAGAGCCGTACAAAGTATTGCCAAGCATTTTTATAAAACTTGTAATCCCTGAGTAGCCATTTATAGCCTATAAATTGCTCATCGCTACCTTCACCAACTTGGACAACAATCGTTCCGGCATTCCTTGTGAGTTTGCTTAAATGATACAAAGGAATACACACCGGGTCTGCATTAGGTTCGTCTTCATACCATACTAAATCGTAAAGCACATCATAAGCATCCTTGCTATCAATTAATATTTCATGATGATTCGTGCGAAATAACTCCACTATCTTTTTAGCGTAATGTAATTCGTTATACTTTTGTAATTCTTTGAAACCAACAGTGAATGTATCAACTGGTCTATTCATCAACTCTACCATCAACGCTACATTTAAACTTGAATCTATACCACCACTCAAGAATACACCAAAAGGTACATCGCTCATCATTCTATCCTTCACAGCTTGGCGCAATAGCCGAATAATTTCGACTTTTGCCTCTTCTTCTGTGATAGTAGTATTTACACCAAGTGTGAAAGGATTCCAATATCGGTGAATTTTTAGCGCTCCGTCTGAACTCAAGATGAAGAAATGAGCTGGTGGTATTTTGAAAATGTTTTTAAACAAAGTATTGCGGTTTGTAGTAGCACCAAAATTAAGATAATTCGCTATCTCGCCGAGATTCGTTTGTTTTGAAACTTTAGGATGCAACAAAATTGATTTTATTTCGGATGCAAAAATAAAAACATTGTTCTGAAAATAATAATACAAAGGTTTCTTTCCAATTCTATCTCTCGCACCAAAGAGTACCCTATTAACCTCATCCCAAAGGACAAAAGCAAACATTCCAGACAACCTCTTCACCACATCGTAGCCCCACTCCTTGTAGCCATACAAAATCACTTCTGTATCGGTTCGAGAACGAAAGACGTACCCTTTTTCCATCAGCTCGTTTCGAAGTTTAAGATAATTATAAATCTCGCCATTAAAAACAATAGTAATGTTTCCATCAGAAGTGGACATTGGTTGGTTGCCTGCTGGAGAGAGGTCTATAATTGAAAGTCTTCGAAAGGCAAGACCACATTTTTTGTTTTTGGAGATGAAAACACCGTTGCTGTCGGGCCCACGGTGAAAGATGATATTTGCCATCCTCTCCAATGTGTCGGGGGTGCAAACTTCTTTATCATCAAGCGAAAGAACCCCGACAATTCCGCACATTTACTTACCTAAGAAGAGTGGCATACGAGATAATATCTATCATTTCGCGGACAGCTCGCTCCAACCCAACAAAAGCAGAGCGCGAGACAATCGAATGTCCAATACTTAACTCTTCGACTACAGTATCTTTACAAATGGGAATAACATTTTTATAATTTAATCCGTGACCAGCAGCAACTTTCAAACCATTTTTTTTAGCGTATTCGGCAGATATTTTTATTCGTTTCAACTCCTCGTTCCGTTGGTTCATATTCTTTAAATTTGAATATAAACCAGTGTGCAACTCGACCATATCTGCTCCAGTTTCCAGAACTGCATCAATTTGACGGATTTCTGGTTCAACAAAAAAACTCACCTGAATCTCTGCATCGTGCATCCTGCTAACTAAATCTTTGAATCGTTTTATATCCGCTGCCACATCCAGTCCACCTTCGGTTGTCAATTCCATTCTACGTTCGGGCACAATAGTCACAAGGTCTGGTTTTAGTCTTAAAGCGATATTAATTATCTCCTCGACAGCAGCCATTTCCAAATCGAGTTTCGTGGTCACCGCTTGACGAAGCAATTCAACGTCGCGGTCCTGTATATGCCTCCTGTCCTCGCGCAAATGACATACGATACCATCGGCACCAGCCAGCTCGCAAATTACAGCAGCGGCGAGTGGATCCGGCTCGGTCCCACCTCTTGCTTGACGAAGAGTTGCGATATGGTCGATATTGACATTCAACGTAATCATTCTAATGAGTTGAAATTAAACAAAAGGCAAAATTAAAACAAAACCTCGAATTCTTCTAATTTACTACCGAAAACTTCCCAAAAATTTCTTTACCTTTGAATGAAACCTTGAAAAAGTAGATACCTGTTGGCAAATCAACTGGGAAATGATCGAAATGAATAACCCTTTTTTGCTTGCGAATAGAAACATTAAAATTATTGTTTGGCAAACGAATTTCAGTAAGATTGGAGTCGAAAATTCTTAATTCAACATCATCTTTAATAGTTGCCTCAGAAGGAACGGGGAAACTTATGCCACTTTCTCTAAATTTCCAAGGATTTGGAAAAGGAAATGAAACGGCGTAGGTTTTAAATCCAAAAGATAGAAACAAGGAATCAGCAAATTTGTTCCTATCGCCAATGAATTTATAATAGATCTCCTTGGGATGTAGTTTAATTCCAGATTGGTCTTCTTTGGATACGATAATTGTGCACTCGCCGACAGAGTCTAAGTTTTGAGACAATGCATTTTTGGAATCCAAGTTTGCAAGGAATATGTATAAAGTATCGTCCAGAGCTTCGGGTACATCCGAGAGCATAAATATTCGCATAGGTCGTATTTCAAAGGGTTTTAGCCTTTGACTTGTCACGAGCACTTTGTCTAAATTGTCTTGGAAGAGATACGAAATATCAGGATAGAGATTTGAATTTGGTAGAAGGTTTAGTTTTGAATTTTTCCCGGTGTAAAACAAATATGGAAGAAAGCCGGCAAGTTCTTTCGAAATCATACTTCCTTTTTGATTCAAAGCAAGCTCCAGTGAGAGCAGTGGGTCGTTGCCTCTACCGATATTCTTCCAGAGCTCTACAACTGGAAAATCCCCATGCTTTAAATGTAAATATTGCAAAAAGATTGCATATCTGTAACCGACGTAATAACTTGGGTCGGATAATATATATTTGGAAAAATCAGAAAATAGACTTTTGACATACTGTAAATAATCTTTCGACTCGGGATTCAATCTAAACTCCATAAAAGTGCTGGTCATTTCATTGAAGGAGGGAAACATTGGGTCGCCATAACCGAACTGAAATAAATGGTGGAGTTCGTGGGCAATTGTAATTTTCAATCCAAGGTAACCCGTCTCGCGAAATGTGGCTCGTTTATTTCCAGAGGGGAAGAAAGTAGTATCAAATGGGCTAAAATCGTTGTCTATGACAGAAAAACAAGCATATTTGGGATATCTGGAAGGAACTTTGATTTCAACATCGGGAACTGTCCATCCGTATGCTACCTCTTCATAATATCCATTACCAATATCGAAAAGGTAGAAATCGTAACTATTATTACCACCACGCCCACTATCTATCGGGGGTGGTTCAAATCCCATAGAGTCGCAGTAGATATAGTATGCTTTCTCGAGATAAAATAAAGCTGAATCAACATAATCTGGTATGCCGTTGAGGTCTAAATCATAGTGCGGAACTTTGTTTTGTCCTGCAGTATCATAGTGAACAGCGAAAAGCCCATTCTGAGAGAAAGCAACACATTGATTTATTGGCCTTCCAGTTGAGTCGAATTTAACCGAACTTAAAATTTTGTCTTGTAGCTTTTGGCTTTTACGAATTGGAAATGTAAGGCATTTTATATCTTCGTGCGAGTATGAAGGGTATGGAAATACAAGAGTAATTAAAAGCAATAAAAGATATTTTGGTGAGAACATACGATAAATACTATCTAAACATCTCTTTTATCATACCCCAAGAGCGATAAATTCCATTTACTTTGTGGGAAACATTTACAGCATTTGAATACAAATGGGAATTATCATTTAATACAATTTTCAAGCGATAAGAGTATGTACTTGCATTGATTTTATCTTCTTCGACATTTTTTAAAAAAGCCTCTTGGTCTGTGTATTTGTAATTAGAGGGATAACCTTTAGGCAAAATTGAGGTTATTTTCTTAAAGCTTCCATTGTTGACGGAACGCTCGATTTCAAAAAGAGTAATATTTTTTTCATTGATTGTTTTAAATTCAATTATAATGTCTTTTCCATTAGAAGATGCCGTGAATTTTTCGATGTAAATATCGACAGCAAGTGTTGTTATGGCTAAAACAAACAGAAAAACAAGAATAAATAATTTATTCATTGTATATTTTCAAATTATATCATTCAAAATTACGAAATAAAATTAAAATAATTTTACTTCTTCACAGATTTTGTTTTTATCTCTCTCAACAAAGAAGGATTACAAGTTTGCATTCGTATACAGTGAGGTTTACGCTTTCGAATGGATATAGTAATTTTCATCCTCTTTTGTTTTGTATTTTTGTATTTGCAAAAAGGCAGATATGTATAAAATCGTTTTACCAATTTTTGAAGGGCCATTGGATTTATTATTGTATTTTATCAAAAGAGATGAAATTAATATCTACGACATTCCTATAGCTAAAATAACAGATGAATTCCTCGGTTACATCAAGCAAATGCAAGAATTAGACATAGAAATAGCAAGCGAATTTCTTGTTATGGCTTCTACTTTAATGGAAATTAAAGCTAAGATGCTCTTACCAGTCGAACAAAAAGATACAACCGAAGAACAAGACCCCAGAAACGGCCTTGTTCAGCAACTCATAGAATATCAAATATTTAAAGAAGTGAGCCAGTATTTGGAAACAAACTTAGAACAAATGCAAAATATTTTTTACCGAGGGGTCTTCGAAACAGAAATTCCAGAGCTTTCTACAAAACTTAAAACTTTTAAACCAGCAACTGTTTATGATTTGGCTAAAGCTTTTTACGAAATGATTACGCGGAACGAAGATAACACTGTTGTGCAATCAATAAAAACAACAGAGTTGAAAATCGAAGATGCTATTGTGCAAATTTTAGATATAATGAAGACCCAAAAGCAAATCTCATTTAAAACTCTCTGCCAAAACGCAAGCAAACCAGTAGTGGTTCTTTTTTTCGTTGCTATACTCGAATTGGTCAAGCAAAAATTAATTTATGCTTATCAAAACTCTATCGACAGCGATATTTTTCTTTTCCTAACTTCAAAATTCCAAAGCAACTGAGATGATAGAAAGATTTTTAAGTATTGATAGGACTGAACAAAAACAAATCCTCGAAACTCTAATCTTTGCAAGTGAACAACCAATCTCAGTTCACGAAATTTTGGATTTATTGGCAAGAATTGATTTCTCCGAGATTCATTCAAAGAATGATGTTCACTGCAATATTGAAATTAATAAGCACGAAGACTACATCAAGCAACTAATAGAAGAAATAAATCAGGAGCTTGTAGCTACAAATAGACCATATTTAATCATTTCAGTTGCAAATGGATATATTTTTGCTTCAAGTAATGAATTTGGCAAATTTCTCGGCAGCCTACCACAGTTTAAAAACAAAAAGAAATTTTCGAAAGCAATGCTCGAAACTCTTGCTATTATTGCATACAAGCAACCGATAACTAAACCAGAAATAGAAGAAATTCGTGGTACAAATTCAAACGAAATAGTAAACTCATTGCTTGAACGTAATTTAATTAAAATCGTCGGAAGGAAAGATACCATTGGAAGACCATTTATGTATGGTACAACGATTGAATTCTTGAAAGTATTCGGGATAAATAATTTAAATGAATTGCCAAACTTAGACGAAATTCGTACACTCGTCGAAGCTCAAAATAAACGTGAGGAATTGACACTCAAAATAGATTTTGAAGGCGAAGGTAGCTGACCTCTTATTCTATTATTTTTGCACCTTCAACAAGGATTAATGTTTTTTTTATTATTTCTAAACCATTGCCTATGTGGGGATTCCCATGCCCTGGGTAAATATCTTTAATATCCATTTGAGATAATTTCCTCAATGTGCTTAAATAAGTCGAAGTAAAAGTGTCCCCTCTGCAATGAAAACCCAATGGTAAATCACCAGTAAATATTACACCTTCGCTTGGGACGTAGACACTTATGGAATCATGTGAGTGCCCGGGTGTCGAATACAGAATAGCTTCCCTATCCCCAACCAAAATTTTCATTCCATCGGTTACTTGTACATCGACTAAGTCGTTTTTAGCATAAGCATAGACAATAGGTTTGTACTTTGGCTTTAAATATTTCAACCCAGCAAAGTGGTCGAAATGTTCGTGAGTTATTATTACTTGAGAGACTTTCTTCTTGCCAACCCCAGTTGGAAGTTGTTCAATGTGATTTATTATAAAGTCATCGACCCCAGCATCAATTAGTGTATTTTGGTCTTCCAATCTATTCCAATCGCCCAAAATTAGATAAACATTCGAAGAGTATTTATGCGTATGCAAAGGCAATGTGAATATTCTCATCTATACCTTCTGATAAATTGAAACATTACTAAAAATTTGAATGAACTTGTTAGCTAATTCATCTGGTATCTTTTGGGTTTGTTCGACGGTCAAGTATCCACCTGTTTTCAACGCTTTGTAAAACATTTCCAAAACTTTTACTCTATCGGAGTGTGAAAAATGCAATAAAACATTTTTGCAAATTATGGCTATAAAGTCTGCATCAACGGGAAGAAAACTAAGCAAGTCGTGACGTTGAAACTTTACTCGGCTACGAATCTCGTCTATAATTTGAAATTTATCCTCGCTTATTTGTCTAAAGAATTTATCGCGGATTTCATTCGGGATTCTCGAAATGTCTTGAAAAGGATAAATCCCATTGGTTATTGTCTTGCCAAACTCTCCAGTTTCATCGACATCTGTAGCATATATCACAACTCTTTTAAAAGTGAAATAACCCAGCTTTTCGGCAAGTAAAATTGCAAACGAGTAAGGTTCTTGCCCGAGGGCACAGCCCGCATCCCAAATTTTTACAACTTTTAATTCTTTCGTACTATCGGAAATGATTTCTGCAAGCCTTTCTAAAATAAAGATATCTCGGAAGAAAAAAGAAAAAGCCATACCAAAGTTATTTTTGTTAAATTTGCAAGTTAGGTAATTTTTAAGATACTCGATGCTGCATAGTTTATACATCAAAAATTTTGCTTTGATCGACGAAATCTACATTGAGTTTCAACCTAAACTTAACATTGTCATCGGCGAAACTGGGGCTGGCAAATCGATTATCATCGATGCTTTAATGACAACTCTTGGAGAGAGGACTTCTCCAGAACTCGTCAAAATTGGCGAACAAAAAGCTATTGTCGAGGCTACATTTTCCGTAGAAAATCCAAGTGCTTTAAATTCAATATTGAACGACGAAGAAAATTTAATCGAAAACAATCTAACACTTAGAAGAGAAATTACATCCAAAGGAACATCAAGATGCTTCCTAAACGACACGCCCTATCCACTCAGTGTGATTAAAGATATCGGCGAATTACTTGTGGACTTCCACGGACAACATTCTCATCAACAACTTTTATCAACAAAATTTCAATTGGAATTTCTCGATAATATCTCCGATAACATTAAACTTGTTGAATTTTACCAAACTTTACGTCGCAACTTGGAGAATTCAATAAATGAGCTACTTCAACAAGAATTTGAACTCCGACGAATTAATCAAGAAATCGACAGGATTAACTATGATTTGCAAGAGATACTTCGTATCGACCCAAAACCAAATGAACTGCCTCAAATCGAGGAAGAGTTGAAAAAACTTGAAAACTTGGAGATTATAAACTCGACATTAAACGAAGTTTATACAACCCTTTACCAGGCGGAGAATTCAGTTTTGGACCAAACCTCGTATGCTGTGAAAAAATTAACATACCTTTTGAAATTTTATCCATCGCTAAAAGAAACTATAAAACAACTTGAAAATATCGTTGAAATAGTTACTGAAGTATCTAAAGAAATTCATAAATTAATTCTGGATGCAGAATTTGAACCAAATTATTTAGATAATCTCAGAGTAAGACTTTCCGAACTCAAATATTTGGAGAAAAAATATTTAACTTTTGAAAATATCTTCAACGAAAAAGAGCGGATGCAAAGTTTAGTTCTAACCACATACTCTCTTGAGGATAGTATTAAAAAGTCCGAAGAGAGAATCCATTCACTAAAGGAGGAGTTAAAAGAAATTGCACTTAAAATTTCCCACAACAGGTTTAAAGGCGCAGAATTGTTAGAGACAAAAGTCCCAGAAATACTCGGTAAACTTGGTATGAAAAATGTGACATTCAAAGTTGATTTTAAACGAGAGACAATTCAAAGCGAAGATATACACAACTTGAGTATCCGTTTAGATGGAGATAATGTGAAACTTCTACAAAATGGTATAGATAAAATTGAATTTCTCATTGCTACAAATCCAAATGCAAAACCTATGAATCTTGGTAGCATTGCATCTGGTGGTGAAATTTCCAGAATAATGCTTGCATTGAAAAGTCTTTCTGCAGGACGTCAAAAATTTCCAACAATGATATTCGATGAAATTGATGTGGGAATAAGTGGTAAAATTGCCTCGATGACTGCGCAATTGATGAAGCAAATCTCTGCTAATCACCAGGTAATCGCTATTACACATTTACCACAAATAGCCTCTGCTGGCAATAACACAATACTTGTCGAAAAAATCGAAAATCAAAATTCAGTGAAAATTTCTGCTAAAAGTCTTACCGAAGAAGAAAAAGTTTTTGAAATCGCAAAACTTCTAAGTGGAGAAATGATTTCACAGCATGCAATTGAAAATGCAAAAAAACTTATTTCTGAAATTAATAACGGTGAGTAATGAAAATAAAAACTCCAATGTTAATTTCTATTAGCCTCTTTGCACTAAACTTTATTGTATTTCAAATACAACCATTGAGAATCGTACTATACCCATTTATCATTCTCAGCACGTGGTTTCACGAAATGGGTCACGGTATATGTTCACTAATTTTAGGTGGAGAGTTCTTGTATCTGCAAATATTTGCAGATGGAAGCGGTATTGCTTATGTATCATCCACAAACTCACTTGGCAATGTAGGTTCTGCGTTGGTTGCACTGAGTGGACCTCTCTTCCCACCAATATTAGGCTATGTATTCATTGTATCATCAAAAAATTTAAACTTTAATCGACTGATTTTGTTTCTACTAAGTGTTGCAATTTTCATTAGTAATTTGATTTGGGTTAGGTCGACATTTGGGTTTATATTTTTGATGATAATGTCAATAATAATTTTTCTAATTTCAATTTCAAATAACAAATCTTTGCAATTCTATATTTCGCAAGTTGTTGGTATTCAAGCATTTATGAGTGTGTACTTTAGCATTGGATATTTATTTTCCTCCTATGGTGATATTAATCAATCTTCTTTATACTCCGATACAGAAAACGTTGCTCGAAATTTGTTCTTACCAAATTGGTTTTGGGCAATTTTTATTATTGCAATTTCTATCTTCTTACTCTACAGGGCATTGAAGACGTTGAACAAACAAACTAAACCACTTCTCCAATAATATAACATTTTTCTCTATCCTTTAAACGCAACAAGATTGTATCAACATATTCTTTTGAAACAATGAGTACTAATCCTATTCCAAGATTAAAAACATTTCTCATTTCTTCGTCCGAGATCTCGCCTAATCTTTGGATTAATTTAAAGATCGGTGGCATCTCCCACGAAGACCAATCAACATTCAATTCAAGCCCCTGTGGCAATATTCTCTTTGTGTTTCCAAGTATACCTCCACCAGTAATATGTGAAATGCCAAGTACAAGACCCTCCTCGACCAATGGATAAACTGTTCGAAAATAGGAACGATGCACTCTTAACAATTCTTCGCCTAAAATAATGCCAAGTTCAGGTACGTATTGTTCGACATTAAAATGCTTAAGCAAAACACTTCGAGCCAATGAATAGCCATTAGTATGCAATCCATTCGAAGCAAGACCAATAAGAACATTCCCTTTAGTGATTCTGGAGCCATTGATAATTTTGGATTTGTCAACGATACCAACAATTGTCCCAGAAAGGTCATACTCGCCCTCCGAGTAAAAGGAAGGCATCTCTGCAGTTTCTCCGCCAATCAAAGCACAGCCATTTTCCTTGCACGCAATTGCTAACCCACTTACGACTTGAATTGCCACCTCCACATCCAACTTTCCAGTTGCAAAATAATCCAGAAAAAACAAAGGTTTCGCACCAGCTGTCAAAATATCATTTACGCAATGATTAACAAGACACTGTCCGATGGTATTGTGTCTATTCATCATAAAAGCGATTTTTAGCTTAGTACCGACACCATCAGTGCTCGAAACAAGAACTGGGTGGTCGTATTCAGAAAATTTCGCATCAAAAAAGCCACCAAACAATCCAATTTCAGACAGAACTCGCTCGTTATAAGTAGTTCGAACAATTGATTTGACACGTTCGACTGTGATCTCTCCAGCCTCGATATCCACACCTGTCTGCTTATAAGTTATAGCCATAACTATTCCCTCATTTTACCATTCATTTTAAGTTTATCCATCAAATTTGCAACTCTCTCAACTTTTAAAACAAAAGATTCCAACTTTGCTTCCACCACTTGGGGGTAAGGATTGCCATCGGTCTCGATTGTCAGGAATGGAAGCGTCATTTCCGCATCTACAAATTTTGGAAGTTCAAATTTTGGATTATTCAATTTACGCGCTTTTATTTTACTTGATACTTTCATTTCGGGAACACTTACAGCTTCGGCTAACCGAGTGGGCATACACCCAAAAGGTCCCACATTAACCACACCACAATACTTCTCTAAGATATCTTTCAATGCAATTCCCAATGTAAGACCTGGCTCCCCTTTGTACTCGAGAGGTATTAAATGCTTGCTATGATTTAAAATTGGCTCAATCAAAGTCTTGGAATACTTGTAATATCCGGAAAGCGAGAGATTCTTTTTAATTTTATGCTCAGCAATTCGCATAAATAATACACGCGTCCAACGTTCTAATCTTTTTCTCCAGTCTGTATCTGGTTCCAAAAGCTTTAGTTTAAGTAAATAGTCCACATAAAATATCCACTCGCTGATATATGCATCTTTCAACACAAAACCCTTCGAAGCAAAGTATTTGTTAAGATATCGATGTGCAAAATGGTCTCGACGGACATATATCTCCCCCACCAAGGCAATATATTTCGATTTTTCAATAGGAATTTTCGAGGGTATGGAACGCTTCAAAATTAAGGCGAAGTTTTTTAAAGCCTTGTAAATTTGCTTGGGTTGATGCTCAAAGACATAAAGGAGTTTTGAATATTCTTTGTTAAAAATTTCAATTCCTTTGTCTGAGT
>JBKBVP010000143.1:0-4725 GCA_046289495.1 Candidatus Kapaibacteriota bacterium
GAAAAAATGATTAAAAGCTATGTGGATTACTATACCATCTTAACAGTGTACAATTATGTATTTCTTGGCGACCCATTGCTAAGAATGAAAATACCGCGCAAACCCGACCTGTATTTTGTAAACAACAATATCGATATCGTCAATGAAAACGGCAAAACCGACTTTTCACAGTCGGATTCAATGTTTATTGTGAAAGGTATAATTGGAAATGCAGGATTCTCCACTTCTGGCAATTACTCTCTTTGGTTTATTCATACTTATTCTGGTAAAAGCGATACCCTGAAAAAAACTATATCCGAGCTTTGTTCTCTTGTCGACTTCCAATTCCAAATTCCAATACAAAAGAGGGTCGGCTCTCATAGTTTCAAAATATGGATTAACCCCGAAAAAAAGATAGATGAGTTCAATTTTAATAACAACACTATTAGTTATACCATCGAGGTTTACTCCAGTTCGCTTCTACCTATTGAACCGCAAAGTCATTGGAATGTTCCTACAAGTAATCCACTTTTTAGATTTATAGACCCAAACTTTCGACCCGAGCGAGACTCTATTTCGTTTAAGATTTACCAAAAAAGAGCACAAGAAAGCTATTTGATTTACACTTCACAAAAGGATGAAATTGAAATACATCCTGTAAAGATTGACTGGAGACCTAAAATTTCCTTACCTTTTGGTAGCTTCTGGCTATCTGCGCAAAAGACAAGCAAAGACACAACGATTCTCGCTCAAAAACTATTAATTCCCTTCCATACACAAAGAAGTTCCACAGATTCCACAGTCCTGCTTAATTTTCAATCAAACGATGATTTCAATTATTCGAAATTTAAAACAACGAATTTGTTTTACGATACAAGCGAAAGTGCATTTAAATTCGATTTGATAAAAATTCCCTACAAGATAATGTCTTGCGTCGGCAAAAGAATAGACGACCGTGGCAAAGAAATTACTGTTAATAACAAGGTCTACGTTACAATGGCTCCGGACTTGGATATAGTCGGGTTTCACGTAGTGCTGATATCGCACAAGGACTTTTCGTTAATTAAATATAAAATTTTCGAGACTTGGGGCACCGAACCGCCAGAGCAGGACTCAAGTAGTATTCATCTTGTGAGATTCCTTCGCGACTCTGTTCCCGAAAAAGATTATATCTTCTTAGTACTGAATAATTCTGCCCTTCGTGTACCAATATACCATCAGTTGTACAATCCAAAGAGCCCAGGCTCTTTGGATACGCTTCGTCAAGCATTTAAAGAATGGGGCTGTAAGTATGCCGATTCCTTGGGCTCGGACTTGAATAGATTTGGTAATTCATTCTTTATGGTCGGAAGAGTTTTTCAAGGCAAAAAGTTGTTAATTGATGAGGGTTTCGACTTCGATGGGGACACAGTCGAATCCTCCAGCTTCATTTATCAAATACCGAGAACGGCGAAAATAAAGTCGCCGATACTTGGACCTGTTAAAAACTGGAAAACTTTAAAATTCAATGCTAATTTAAAAGACACAACAATTAAAATCCAAACAAGCATATACGGATTGTCCTCGCCATCTGGGTTTCAAAAAGAAATTATCTCTGAAAATCTCGAGGGAATTAGCTTTGATATCACTTATATGGAACACCAAAACTACCCATATTTAATTTTTGAAACAGAAGTTTCAAATCCTGAGGAAAGCAATGAATTTAGCTTCGGAGATGTGAGCTGTGAATTTGTCCCTTCCCCCGAAATTGCCATTTTGCTCGAGAAACCAGTGGTGGATCAAATCGACACTCTTCGTGGCGAGGAGCTCGGCTTTACTGCCAAAATATTCAATCTCTCGACAAAAACTCGCATAGATACTGCAAGCCTTTTCATTGTACAAAAAACAGTATCGCAAGAGAGTATTTATAACAAATTCCACAAGTTAAATTTATTACCAAACGATTCAGCAACTTTTAGTGGAACTATTTTCACAGATAAAATCGATAAACAAACAACATTTGATTTTGTTGTTAAACAAAATCTTGCAGAGCTTTACACATTCAATAATTTAGGCTACTTAAATGTTTCAATATTAGAGGATACAACAAAACCATCGATAATACTGTACTTAGATGGTATAAAAATTAAAGGTGGGGAGTACGTCTCTAAAAGACCATCAATTTTCATCGAGATTTACGACAATTGTCGTTTGCCTTTTGATACCTCCAGCACAACTTTGCTAATTAACATCACCAAAAATGAACTTGGGAAAAATTCTCGCTTCATTTCATACGGACGCAACGTCCCTTTGAAATGCTCCTACGAGTTAGAATCCGACGAGCTTGAGTATGGATTGAATTATTTTACTGTCTATACAATCGACCCGAGTGGGAATCGAGATACTTTGGATGTACCTGTTTACGTTGCACGCAAAGCAAAGATACAAAGTTATTCTGTTGTACCAAACCCCATTACACAAGAAGCTTCATTTTTTATTAGCTACATCTCGCCACAAAAGGACGCCACGGCATATGTTGAAATCTTCGACTTTGTTGGTAACAAAATTCGGACAATTTCGAAACCAATTTCTCTGAACGAGGATTATCTCTATTGGGATGGTCTTGACAACGATGGTCGGTCTATTCCACAAGGAGTTTATCTTTTTAGAATTAATGTTGTTGGCGAAATTTACTCTGAACCAATTTTTGGCAAAATCCTTAAAGTCCAGTAACACTTTTCAAAAATTACCTAGCAACCAACGAAGAAAAAATTACCAGGAGAAATACGGCAAGAGTATTTCTTGAAATTCATAGAATCCAGTTTCTTCTTCGCCAAGTTCAAAGCAACAAAGATAACCCCATTACCAAAGGCTTCTCTGGAAACGGATTCGTGTACAAGCCTTATGGTCTGATACGGGAAGCCGCAGATTATCTCGTGGCGACCAATAATTCCACCTGCACGAATTGATTTAACCTCTTGCTCGTCGAGGTCCAGCTCGCGAGCTATTACTTTTGCTGTTCCAGAGACTTCTCTCTTGCCTTTGAAGTGCTCTTAAACGATAACTATGTCAATGTTTGGAGCAATTTTTTTTTAAGTATTTAGCAGCTATAATTAAATAATTAATACCCAAGGTTATATTTGGAGCCCAAAAGACAACGGTCGATTTCGACAACTCCTTTAAAAAATGAATTGTTTCATCGGGATAATGTGAGATGGCAGAAAGAATTTTTACCTTCCTATTGGCACATTCCTCTCCATAGTTGTGTATTGCCTCGGCAGATGCAAAGTTGATAACTATATCCACTGGCTGAATATCGAGCAAAGTGGAAATCGATATGTCGGCAATGGAGTATATAAGCCCTGGCTCGTCGGATTCAATTCCAAGATATTCTGGGACAGAGCGGTGTTCCAACTTGTGAGACTTTCTCAGCACCCACTCTAAACAGATGTTTTTATCCTGAAGTAATACACTTGCAACTGCTTTTCCTGTCTTACCAAAACCCACAAGCCCTGCTTTCATCATAAATATCTGGATTTAATAAATTGTAATATAATAAAAAAAGGAAATAATCAAAGTACTAACTGTTCGGATAAAGTAAATTAAAATGGTGCAAAGCATATATTCTTGAAACAAATCCTTTCAAAAGGGATAATTCGAAGATTTTTTTTAATTTTGTGTTTTTTCAAACAAATTATGGTTAAGCTCGAAACCCTTATTGCACTTGCAAAAAGACGTGGTTTTGTTTTTCAATCCTCCGAAATATATGGTGGTCTAAATGGTTGTTGGGATTTCGGACCACTTGGAGTTGAGTTGCTCCGAAATTTAAAAGAAATTTGGTGGAAGACAATGACTTATCGTGATGACATCGAGGGGTTAGACGCTTCAATCCTTATGCATCCGAAAGTCTGGGAAGCAAGTGGACACGTCGCAAAATTTACCGACCCAATGATAGACAATAAAATCAGCAAAGCAAGATTTAGGGCAGATAATCTAATTGAAGAATATATTGAAAGATTGAGAAATAAGAAAAAGAACGAAATCGCAGACGAACTCGAACATAAGCTTTCTTTGGCAAATACTCCAAAAGACTATTACGATATAATTGTTGAATACAATATTCCCGACCCAATCAGCGGTACAACAGAATGGACAGAGGTACGATATTTCAATTTGATGTTCAAGACTTTTATTGGTGCCGTTGAAGATGCCTCGAGCATTGTTTACTTGCGACCCGAAACAGCCCAAGGAATCTACGTAAATTTCAAAAACGTGTTAGAAACCTCACGACAAAAAATTCCTTTTGGAGTTGCTCAAATTGGTAAAGCATTTCGAAACGAAATTAATACAAAGAACTTTCTGTTCCGTACTCGCGAATTCGAGCAGATGGAAATGCAATACTTTGTCAAACCCGGTACTGAAGACCACTGGTTCGACTATTGGACTGCAGAAAGAATCAACTGGTATAAATCTATTGGATTCAAAGAAACCCAACTACGCCTGAAAGTGCACGAGAAATTGGCACACTATGCCAAACGTGCAGTTGATATTGAATTTCTCTTTCCTTTTGGCTGGGGCGAAATTGAAGGAATTCACTCTCGTACGGACTTCGACTTAAAAAATCATCAAGAATTTAGCGGAAAAAAATTGGAATACTTCGACCCTTTTACAAACGAAAGGTACATCCCTTATGTCATTGAAACAAGTGGTGGTGTCACACGAACTGCTATGGCAATCTTATGCAGTGCCTACGACGAGGACGAAGCT
>JBKBVP010000144.1:0-4710 GCA_046289495.1 Candidatus Kapaibacteriota bacterium
AAATAAAGAGAGAGAACTAAAAAAAAGCACAATTAAACTGACTAAAATTCGCATTCTGCCACCTAATTAAAAAACAAAATTACCTAATCTGTGTAATCAAAAAATAAATTAAATTTTAATTAAAAGTTAAATTTAATCAACAGAGGTGTCATTTCCATTTTTTAATTAGTTCGATGTACATTTTTCACCTTTCGAAAGCCAACAATTCCGACAAGATGCATTCCTCCGAGCGGATAGAGTAAATTCCTTTTCCAAAGGAACACTCCCTCCACCCAACGCTTTTGCCGACTGTCGTATTTTTTGGTGTTGAAACCTACTGTTTTAATCCAACCTTTTCGTTGCACTTCAATAATTCGCTCTGTATGTCCAAATCTTGATTTGCCTCTTTGCCAGACGACTAAGTCGTCGACAGATGTTTGGAATTGTCCTTTAGTGCCATTCAGCTTGGCATATAGAAACAGATTCATTGAGGAGCCAGTTCTTGGGAGTGGGTTTGAAACGATTGGATACCGCAGCAACTTAACTGCTTCGTGGAAGCAATAATACTGACCTGCCACACAGTATGCACTCCCCTTTGGCAGATTCAACGGCTCGAGGTATTTTTCGATTTCTCTACCATCGTTACGGTTGCTTTGTTCATGTGTTCCAACTTCCCTGAATAAGACTAAGCGCGAGGCTTTAAGCAGATTTTCATCGCATGGCAATTCATATTTGTGCCAAGCAAATGCTTCTACCAAGTGTAAAATTATTTGAACTATAACTGCAACGGTTCTCTTCATTTTAGTTCATAAATTGTGCTAAATACAATGCAAGTAGAGACAGCCCAAAGGATATATGAACACCAAGGAAGATAAGACCAAGGTTCGGAGTTTCGGGTTGCTCGCTGAACTTCACTTTCGTGAATACGTAAGCGGCGAAACTTGAAAATGCAATTGCAGTGCATTCCAAAAGACTAGCCAATAGAAATGTCCTGAGCTCAGGCTTTTCTAAATTTACCAATGAAAGGGAAAAGAATGCAACGATTATTAAAAGTCCGTATCTTTTGATGAAATCCACAGCAAGCCGCAACATTTCACACCTCTGAAAATTTTTCCAACATGTCGTCGTCGAAAAGTCGTTTTTCGTTTTCTTTGTTAATGAGAATTGTAGTTCTATTGGGCACAATTTCTAATTGCAATCGTCCGTTTTGAATTTGGTACAGAAGATACATTGCATAGGATTTGCGTTTGGTAATAGTGGGCGGGACAAATGAATCGTGATTGGCATATTCATAGATATTGCATATTGCAATCTCTCGAGCAATGAATTTTATTAAAGATGGTTTTGGAGAGAATGGCACCACGTATCTATTTCGAAGGAAGTTATCAATCAAATTTGATGCGTTTTCAATTGCGTAATCTATTCGGGCTTGATTAATATTGACCCCCGAGGGGTCGCCTGTCAGCTGAGCTAATTCCTCGGGGGTAAATTCCAACAATAGCTCTGCTAAATTTGTGTACATAGCAGACACCTAATTATGGAACAAGAAGAACCCTTACGAACTCTCCGGCATTTGCGGAATTCAAAGCACGGCCGTTCACCTCGGCTCCAGTTGTCGCTGGAACTGCTTTGCCTTCGGCATTGCTGGCAATTTTGTCCCCAAGTGTTATGGTGCTTCCAGCCTCGACAATTGCTATGCCAAGTACAATTATCCCAGCATATTTATTCGGGGACCATCTCCCTACGGTCGCTCCAAGAGCCTTTTGGTTCTGCTGGCAAATCATCCCACGAAAATCCACAAAACGATACGGGGGCAGATCCTCCTGTGCCTTGATGGTAATAGTCATAATCGGATGGAATGTCTTGTTTGGTATTGTCATTTTCTCTCTCCTTAAAGTTTTACATTTACTATTCCATTAAAGTCTAAGAAATGTGGTTCGTGTTGTAAATTAGAAAGCCTGCCCCGGGTGTGGTGGTAACGAATGTGTATGTATCTGTTGCACGAATAACTTTGATTTTGCCACCATTTTCGAAATACGTGTCCACCTCTGGGTAGCCCTTCTTTTGTATAAGATAACCGAAACTTGCTCCTAAGCGTGTTGTCTTCCCTGTATCCAATTCTTCCACATAAGCCAGCACAATGTTGTCCCCCCAGATATCCTTGAACTCAACACCGTTGTTTGTATAAACTCCCAACCCAACGAAAATCTTTGGTATTTCCAACATTTCGACCAAAGTGTTCAAGTTCACATTCTTCAAACCAGTGTATTTAATTCTTTCGAGAAGCAACGGATGCGAGACCAATGCTCTGTATGTTGCCTCGCCTAAAACCATAACATTTGGGTATCGGGCAATTTTTTGACGTATCTTTACAGCGCCCTCTCGAATTTTGGAAATCGGGTCGACCATTAGAGAGTAATCATCAAAAGCCTCTGTTGGTGGGATTTGCATTTTCATATCCTGCGGGTAATTGCTTGGATTTTGCACGAAGTCGGCAATTTCTTTTTCGCGCCCGAGCAGCAAAATATCGACAAGTTCATTCGTCGCCTGGCGTTCAACTTCCAGAAAATCGGAAAGCTCCTCCTCTTCGATATAATCGAGCGATACTTCCACATCGCGCTCCAGCATTTCAAATTCCAAGTAATTAATTTCATTCGGGGGTATCCTGTTCGAGTTGCTTCTAATGGCTCGGAATGTGTCCCGATGGACTAATGCTTGCCTGCCAAAGATTGGAATTCTGCCTTTCCTCCGGCTTACGCTTACCACTGGAAACAGTTGATTTGCAACGAACTTGGAGTTTCTGTACTCCTGCGCCAAGGAGGTAAGTATCGGGTCTATCAATCTAACTTCGTTTGCCATATCTCACCTATGAATTTTTTGTTAAAATCAATGCTTCTTCGTAAGATAAATTTGGTTTCTCTTTTTGAATTTGCTTTGCTCGTAAATGCAGAGCCAGACGCTCTTGGTCGACATTTTTCCCGTCGAATAAGTTATCGTAGGAATAATCCTCGCTTCGAGCACGAGAGAATTCTTGCTTAATTGGCAAAGGCTTTAATTCGAGAAGCACTTGTTGTAGCCGCTCGAGCAAAGAAAAGTTCTGTGGAAAGAGCTCTATTTTGTTCGTTTTAAAGTACTCGTCCGCTTTTGAGCAGTAGTGCATCAATTCTAGTAAAGTTTCTTCTTTATTCGGTGGCACGATTATGTAGTCGCTCGCAGAGTTTAGTTGCTGGATGAAATTGCGGAAGCTGTGGGAAAGAGATTCATTGTGGAGAGCGAGCAGTTGATTGCGTAGGGTTTCGTTTTGGCGGGCTAATTGGGAGTTCATGTGTTCGAGGCGTTGAATCTCTTTCCGCAGTTCCGCAAAATCGATTGCATCGCTTTGATATTCAATGAGCAGAGCTTCGTCGGAATCAATAAAGGCAAGAGGTCGAAGACCATCGACTGCTGGGGTACTACCACCGAGTAGACCCACATGTCGTAGAAGTAGATTAGGATACAATGAGATAGAAACTCGGCGGAAGCGACCTTCCTTTATGTCTTCGAGAATCTCTTTCGAGAGTGATTTCAGCTTTGCATAGAGAAATTGACCGCGTCGAGCGAGGCGCTCCACCCAACCATAAGCTGGGGAGTTGTCCTCTGGATGCCCTTTAACCAAAGGAGCTTCGTAGGAGGGATTCTTTTCAACTTGGCTATTGTACATCCGTACGATGTGCTCCAGGTCGTCGTCGCTGAATGTGTGGGTTCGACCCTTGCTATCGGTAAATGTTCCAGTTTTAAGAATTTCAATCCACATCGCAAGTCCTATTTGTTCGACATACGGCGAAATTTCTTTCGCTCGTGTGCAAAACTATTCGATTGATTGACTACACGAAAGGAAATCGTTTCGAAATTGTTTCGAAATAGTTCAAGAATAGTATACTCCTCCGTAGTTAAATACTCTTACGATGTATATGTATTCTATCCTTGCTAAGAACATAATGATGGAAATTTCTATGCGAAGAAAATTCAAGGAGCATTTTGCTTGCAAAAATAATCATTACGATGAGGATTCAAATCATAGTTTTCCCAACTGCACAAAAACCTGGTGCTAACTCTGAGAGGATGTTCCAGTTTACAATTTCGAGGGCTGGGCGAAAGATTTACGTTTCAACCATAATTCCATCCTCCATCAATTTTAAGCGAATTTCTTGCATTACTTTTGGAAATAGATGAAAAACTTAAGTCCCACTAATATGCATATCGGAGTCATATCAGTAGGCTGCAAGAGAGGAAAAAAGTGTAAAACATAAATTTCTCATAATGTTGAAATTATAAATGTAACAGTTGTATCAGTTTTAAATTTCGTTCTAAAAGTATTTCTCTTATTTATGTATCTTCAATCTTGAGTATTTTATTGCAAGATTGAACTATATATTAAGTGGGATGAAACATTGCAAGCTTTTCGAAAGCGAACTTTTGGAATCAAATTCAAAGCCGTGAATTTAGTATTTTGCTTCGAGTATTTACTTCGAAGTATTTTCTAATGATGGGAAGAGAAAGTTGTTAAAACTGAAATAATTTAGCAGTATCGATTGGAAATAATTATTAACTCCTACTTTCCGTCAATAGAACTTTCAAAGTTTAATTAAAAGATTAACTGTATTCTTTAATTAATCTTTCCAGAATTTTTCTGGCGGCTTGTGGGATTATTGTGCCTGGACCAAATATTTCGCTGACACCGGTGCTGTAGAG
>JBKBVP010000145.1:0-4691 GCA_046289495.1 Candidatus Kapaibacteriota bacterium
CATAGTATTTTCCAACCAAAGGTTAAACAATCCATTTTAGATAATCAAATACTTGTTATAACAGAAAAAATACCTTATTTCAATTCTTTTGCCTTGGGAATCGGCGTTAGGGCTGGCTCAAGGGATGACTTTGTTGGCAAAGAAGGGATATCACACTTTTTGGAACACTGTGTTTTCCGAAGAACGAAGAATTACGAGTCTAAACAAATAAATGAACTTTTTGAGAAATATGGTGCATATGCAAATGCTTTTACAACAAAAGAGTATACAACATATTACGTCAGAGCTTTAAATGACAACTTTGAGAAAGTCTGGAACTTAATGAAAGAAATAGTCTTCGAGCCAAAATTTGACAAAAAAGATATCGCAAAAGAAAAGTCAATCGTCAAAGAAGAAGTTCGTTCCTATACCGAAGACCCCGAAGAAGAAATATTTGATATCACAGATAAATATCTATTTAAACATTCGAGGTTAAGTCATCCCATTGTAGGTACCATTCGTAGTTTAAGCAATCTCGGAATAGATGATCTAAACCATTTCTACGATAAACATTACACTCCCTCTCAAATAGTAATCACTTACGTTGGTGGATTTACGCATGATGAGATTGTTGAATTAGTCAATCGCGAGATAAATATAAGGCCCCCAAGAGTAGAACCTCACGATAGAGATAAAATTACAATCAAACCCCTAACCTTCCACAAAAATTTGAAGCGACAATTCCTACAAAGTCACATCTCAATTGCAAAGATTTTACCAAATCTACCTACTCGAGAAAGATACATCTGTGCAATAGCCAATTTGTTATTAGGGGATTGCTCCAGCAGCAGGCTTTATAAAAGCTTACGTGAAAAAAGTGGTCTTGTATATAATGTTTTCTCAATCCTAACAACATATTCAGATTGTTCAGCAGTTTACATATACTCTACCACAAATCCATCCAAAAGCAAAAAAACAGTGGAAAGAATTTATAATGAATTAGAAACCCTTCATAAGTTGGGTTTCAGCGAATCCGAGCTTATTCTTGCAAAAGAACAAATTAAATCCTCTACAATCATCGCATTAGAAAATTATTCAGAAAGGCTTCAAGCTATAATAAAATCTAAGCTGGTCTTTGGAGAATACGAATCACTACCGGAGACGATAAGCATAATTGACTCAGTTACTCTTGAAGAATTGAACAATTTTACTCAAAAATACTTTGAACCAAATAGCTGGTCCAGTATAGTTTTCGAACCGAAATAAACGATTATTTGTTTTTACAATGTTTTTCCAAGAAATCAAAAACTTCGTAATACCAAAGAATCTGTTCTTGGGGTTTCGTGATCCAGTGTCCCATAGTTGGGAAGATTAAAAGCTTAGAAGGAATATTTTTCAATTGAGCTACAGTAAAAGCTTCTAAACTTTGGGTATAGGGGACTCGGAAGTCTCTCTCACCAGTTGAAATTAGTATAGGCGTATCCCAATAGTTCGCATATTTATGAGGAGATTGTTTTTCGTAAACCTCTCTGTTTTTACCATCCCAATATGGTCCACCGAATTCCCAATTTGGAAACCATAATTCTTCCGTCGAACCGTATTTACTCTCAAGATTAAATACACCGCAATGTGAAACAAATGAGGAAAAACGCTTCTTGTGGTTCCCTGCAAGCCAAAATACTGCATATCCGCCAGCGCTTGCGCCGACTGCTGCTTTTCTTGTAGAATCAACAAAAGGTAACTTGCTAATTGAATCGGTTGCCGATAGAATATCCTCCATAGGCTTGCCAGCCCAGTCCCTATTGATAGCATCAACCCAGTCTTGACCGAAGCCCGGAACTCCACGACGATTTGGTGCAACAACAACATAACCTTGTGAAGCAAAAAGAAATAAATTCCATCGGTAACTAAAATATTGACTTATTGTCGATTGCGGTCCACCCTGGCAATAAACAATCATTGGATACTTTTTAGTCGAGTCGAAATCTGGTGGGAATAATACCCAGGTATGTATTTTTTTGTTGTCTTTGCTATTTATCCAATACTCAGAAATTTTTATCGATTTGATATTTCGGTATATTTCCTCATTTTCAAATGTATGTTGAAATATTGGTGCATTTGGTTTTGACAAAATTTTAGAGAAATTTTCGAATGGTCTAAGCATATTTCTTCGACCAAAATATAATTTTTCGCCGTCGGCGGAAATATCTAATCCACCATCACAATTAAACCAACCACTCGTAATAATTTTCCAAAATCCATCAGTGATATCAATTTCATATATTTGAACCGTTCCACCATCTTCGGCAGAGAAGTAGATTTTCTTACAATTTGGATGCCATACAAAATCACCAACCCACTGGTCAAGTTTCCATGATAATTCTGTGATTTTTTTTGTCTTTCGGTTGTACAGCATTAACCTGGAACGGTCGCTTTCATAACCTTCTCTTTTCATACTTAGGAATGCAATCCAAAGACCATCGGGGGAATAAACTGGATTTTTGTCGTAACCAAGCATTCCTTTTGTCACATTTTCTGTCGTTTTGGTTTCGAGATTATAAATAAAGATGTCGGTATTTGTGCTTAGGGCATAGTCATCAACTTTTTTACATGAATAAGCTAACTCTTTTGAATCAGGCGACCAAGCGTATTGTTCTGAACCACCAAAAGGGGGGTCTGGTACATCAAAATGTTCGTTGGGCATTATATCAACGGGAACCTCACTATCGACTTGAACAATGAATAGATGAGATTTGAATTCATTTTCCCAGGTATCCCAATGTCTAACGGGAAGTTTGTCGTAAATTCTAACATTGGCTTTATTAAGATAAGGATATTTATCTGAAGGGGTTTGAAATACTTTAATATCACTTGTAAATGCAAGCATTTTACCATTTGGGGCTAATTTGAAACTAGTTATGTCATTCTCAAAATTGGTTATTTGCTTTTTGTCTTTAGTTAGTACATCTATTCTGTGAATTTGCAGTTTACCAGTAGAATTCGTGATGTAATATACGTACCTACCAGTTTTATCCCATTGATAGTCGGTTATCGTGAATTTTGGATCTTTAGTTAGATTTTCTTTTTCACCAGTCTCAATATTAAGCAAAAACAAATCGTTTTGCATAGAATTTTCTTTTATGTTCGGTGTTGCTACGGAATATAATAATTGTTTGCCATCGGGGGATAATTTAGGATGACCAACTCTCTTGAGTGAAAGTAAAAGTTCCGGTGTGAAAGTAATGTTCCCATTGTAAGTAAACATTGTTTCAAACGGAAAGTATTTCCACCCCGAATCGATAATAAATCTTTGAAGTTTTACATTAAACAATTCAAGCAATTCATCTCTACTCATTTCCTGCACTTGTTTAAAATCATAATTCATCAAGAAGATCGGGACAAAAGGGATTTTTTCTGGAGGCAAGCTTCTCATGATAGAATCAAGCACAGGGTTCATTTTAGGTTGGGAAAATGTTATACTAAACATTTCCAAGAGTAGAACTGCAAAAAATAGTGTTTTTTTCATTTCTCGATAATTTTTAATTTTACAAATACAAATTTAATCACAAATGATTAGCTAAAAGTTACGGACAATAATGATCATTAAATATGAAAAAATTAAGAATTGGATTTTTAGCCTCGCATAACGGAAGCAATATGCAAGCAATAATTGATGCTATTAAGAAGGGTGAACTCGATGCTGAACCAGCAGTGGTTATATCCAACAATTCACAAGCTTATGCTTTGGAAAGAGCAAGAAAAGAAGGAATCCCAACCTACCACATAAGTTCTAAACATTTTGAAAGTGAAGACAAGCTCGACGAAGAGATATTGAATACTTTAATTAAACACGATGTAAACATCGTTTGCCTTGCTGGATATATGAAAAAAATTGGCCCAAGAGTTCTGGCACATTTCAAAAACAGAGTTTTAAATATACACCCTTCTTTGCTTCCAAAATTTGGTGGTAAAGGAATGTATGGGAAATATGTACACGATGCTGTTTTGAAAGCTGGTGAAAAGCAAAGTGGGTGTACCGTTCATATTGTAGATGAACATTATGACCATGGTAAAATTCTCGGTCAAAGGGTTGTGCCTGTCTTTCCAGATGATACTGTTGAAACTCTCTCGCAGAGAGTACTGGTGGAAGAACATAAGTTGTACCCAGAAGTATTAAAAAAAATTGCTAATGGAGAAATCTACCTGTATTAAAATCTATCTAAGTGATAGCCACCATCAACATTTAAAACTTGACCAGTAATAAAATTACTGCAGGTAGCGAAAAAATAAACAGCATCAAAGATGTCTAAAACATTACCATATCGCTGCATTGGAATTTTGTTAACTTCAATAAGAGGCGCATCTATTTTATTTGGCTCAAAAGGTAGATAAATTGAACCAGGATTTACGCAATTTACGGTAATTTTTGGTGCAAGTTCTTTAGCGAGGGATTTAGTTAATTGAATTACCCCAGCTTTTGAAATATTGTAGGGTATTCGTCCTTTCCATGTTTCTATTCCACCTATAGACCCGATGTTGATGATTCTAGAACCTTCGGGTGCATACTTTGAAAATATTTTAGAGATAAATAAATAGGCTTTTAAATTGATTGTTAAAGTCTTATCCCAAATTTCTTCATCTAATTCATCTAAATTCCTCTTTTGAGGGAAAATTGCTGCATTGTTGACAAGCACGTCAGGAATACAAACCTC
>JBKBVP010000146.1:0-4686 GCA_046289495.1 Candidatus Kapaibacteriota bacterium
AGATTAAAGCAAGAAGAAAACCCAAAGTGGTAAAAGTTAATATAATTCCTAAACCGTAGGCAAATGAATCGCGCAGAGCTTTTCCGGGATTTTTTTCGGCACGCTTGGTGAAAAAAGAAACAGTGATTGGTACCATCGGAAACACACAAGGTGTTAGCAAAGCCAAAGCACCAGCTCCAATTGCAAACAAAAAGTAAGCAAGTAAGCCTTTCTTTTTGACGCTTTCTATTTCTTTGGTTGATTCGGTTGATATTTTTTGTTTCTCTGGGGCGTTACTTGCCAGAGAAGTGCTTTGTTTAAAATACTCTGTAGCAGTTGGCTTTTGGTTCAAATTTTTTCCTTGTGCTTCATCAAAGTTGTTTGTGATGGTAACCGACTTGACTGTTGTTGCGAAGTCCATGCCCGGAAGGCAAATGTTGTCTTTGCATTGTTGCACATAGATTTCGACAATGATTTTGTCCTTAGTTAAATCTAAATCCCTTAATGCAATTACAGGAACTTTGAAATTAAATTTTCCAGAGAATGTGCGTATATCTATGTAAAAAGCACTATCGTATTTGACTTTTGGCTTGGGTGTTTGTATCTTGCCTGCAATTTTTAAAGCATCTCTGGGCTTGAATGTTATCTCTGTTTTCTGAGGACCTAACCCTTCTGGTCCGATTTGTTCAACTAAGTCGTAGATATACCACCCTTTTTCAAAATCGAAATTGATTTGAACGAAGAATTTTTCACCTTGTTTAAATTTAACAGCATCACAAGTAGCATTCCAGCTAAAATGTTGATTGGCTTCTCGTGAACTTAAATTAAAAGGAACCAATAACCACAGTAATGCAAGAAGCAGACCCACCATTAAGTTCTCCAAATTATTAAATTAAGAAATAAAAGAAACGAAAGGAAACTTTAAAAATTTTCTAAATCCAATGAGCACCTAGCTCTTTTGGATAATCATTTTAAAGTTCATAATTTGCATTTTTAATTGGTGGTATTATGTCATACGTTTCAAACACAGATGAGCAAATTAAAGAAATGCTCGAAATAATTGGCATTGAAAAGTTCGAAGATTTAATCGTATCAATTCCGGAAAAAATTAGAATTCTTGAAAAATTCGATTTGTTCCCTTCCTTGTCCGAAGCCGAAGTTGTCAAATTGTTGTACGATTACGCCAAGAAGAATTTAAATACCAACGACTTTGTAAATTTTATGGGTATGGGGGCGTACGACCATTACGTCCCTGCTTTAGTTAATTTTGTTATCGACCGGACAGAATTCAAAACGGCGTATACTCCATATCAAGCAGAAGTTTCCCAAGGAACTCTTCAGGCAATGTATGAATTTCAGTCGATGATTTGCGACCTTACGGGAATGGATGTAGCCAATGCTTCTTTGCTCGATGGTGCTTCTGCTTTATCCGAAGCTTTGCTTATGGCTTTCGCTCATAATAGGAAAACACATTTTGTTTATGCTGGAGCCGTGAACCCCAATTATTTGAGGGTATGTAGAACTATCACCTCCGGAAAGAATTTTCAATTTGATTTTGCTATTTCTACGGATGGCACTTGCAACTTGAATCTTCTGTCCGAAATAGTTTCAGATAGAACTTCTGCTGTAGTTGTCCAGCAGCCCAACGTGTACGGTAATCTCGAAGAAACAGATGAGATAGAAAAAATTGCCCACTCCAAAGGTGCTTTGCTAATACAAGTTGTAGACCCAATATCGCTTGGAATTTTGAAATCCCCCGGAGAAGGCAATGCCGACATAGTAGTGGGCGAGGGTCAGCCTCTTGGCATTCCGTTGAGCTTTGGTGGACCATATCTCGGGCTGTTTGCCACAAAGCAGGAGTTTATTAGAAAGTTGCCCGGGCGCTTGTCTGGCATGACTATCGATGCAGAAGGGAAACGAGCCTTTGTACTGACTTTGCAGACCCGCGAGCAACAAATTAAACGCGAGCGTGCTACTTCGAACATATGCACCAATCAGGGTCTTATGATGCTTGCAGCAACAGTGTTTCTTGCTGTTGTTGGTAAAGAAGGCATAAAAGAAATAGCAGAGCATTGCTTCCAAAAAGCACACTATCTTGCCGACCGTATATCGAAAATACCTGGATTCAAGTTGTTCTCCGACAAGCCATACTTCCGCGAATTTTTGGTTATTCCGCCTGTAGACGCAAAAGTAATCATCGAAAGGGGCAAAAAAGTCGGCATTTTACCTGGAATTGATACTAAAAGATTTAAAGAGCTTCACAGCGGTCTGTTGATATCTGTTACCGAGAAGCGCACAATGCAAGAAATAGATAAGTTGGTCGATTTGCTATCTTCTTTTGGTAGTTAATGACAATATTCGAAATAAATAAGAAAATACTTCGTTTAGTTGTCAGCATTGCTTTTATTGTATTTGTCGTTTATCTCTTGTTTTTCTCAAAGTTTGGCTACAATACCAAATGGAAGCTCGAAAGAGAACGGAAGGCGTTGTTGAATCAAATACAAGAGGAAATCCGGCAAGTTGAATCACTCGAAACGAGATTGAAAATGCTTAATTACGATACATTAGAAATCGAGCGCGTTGCAAGAGAGTTGTATGGATTGGTCAAAATGAACGAGGAAGTCTATGCCATCATCAAGAAAAAAGCAAACTGAGATTCAAGAGGATATTTTTACCGATGATTTGTATTTAGGTATCGACATTGGAGCTTCAAATTTAAAATATGGTATCATCGATGCCAATGGAAAAATTATTTACCAGCGTTCGCAATCCACAAATGCGAACAAAGGTTTGGAGTATATGTTGGTATCGCTGAAGCGTTTGATTATGTCGATGCAAGAAAAATTCCCAAGGATAAGAGCCATTGGTGTCGGTGTGCCGGGCATTGTCCTCGATGATGGCACAGTGAAAATCTCCCCAAATATGCCCGAGTGGGTTGATGTCCCTTTGGGAAAGTTTTTAACGAATGTATTCTCCCTCCCCATAAGTATTGATAATGATGCAAATTGCGCTGCATACGCAGAGATGACTCTTGGCGCGGGAAAGGACTTTAATAGTTTCCTTTATGTTACCCTCGGCACTGGTGTGGGTGGTGCCATTGTCTACAACAGAAAGATTATAAAAGGAGAACACAATTCCGCTGGTGAAATTGGTCATATAATTTATAACCCATTCGAAGCTTTAAATTCCAAAAGACCATATCGTACTGGTGTTTTGGAAGAATATTTAGGAAAAAACCAAATTTCAACCTTTGCAAAAAAGTTTATAAAAGACAAACCAGATACAATTTTACACCGGTATGAAAAGACCGACCCATATTTTATCTCCGAAGCAGTTGAAAAAGGCGACGAGGTTGCCATTGAAATTCTACGCTACATTGGGCATATCCTTGGAGTTGGCTTGGCAACTGCTATGAATTTGCTCGACATCAGCGTTGCCATAATAGGTGGTGGTGTTGCATTAGCGCCGGACCATTACATCGAATCTGCTATTGAAACAATCAAGGAAAGGGCTCTGCCCCATATTGCAGAATCTGTTCGAATCCTTCGTGCACAATTTACAAAAGAATCTGGTTTCATTGGTTCTGCTCTCTTAGCAAAAGATTATGGAACAAAATAAATGGTTTACCCTATGAAAGAATTTATCGAAACTACTAATGCACCAAAGCCAATTGGTCCTTATTCACAAGGAATCATTGCACAAGGCAAATGTATTTTTGTCTCTGGTCAGATACCTATCGATTCCAATGGCTCCGTTGTTGGCGAGGATATCAAAACCCAAACTAAACAAGTTATCCTAAATATTAAAGCAATTCTCGAGAGCGTCGGTGCATCGTTGGACAACGTTGTAAAAACAACTGTTTACCTTAGTGATATGAATAACTTCTCTGCGATGAATGAAGTATACGAAGAGTTTTTGGGTACGAGCAAGCCAGCCAGAGCTGCTTTCCAAGTGGCTCGCCTGCCCAAAGATGTCTTAGTAGAAATCGAGGCTATCGCTGTTATCGAATGAATAAATTCTATATCAAACTGTCGATACTTTTTCTTCTTCTACCTATGTGTTTTCTTCAATCGCAAGAAAAAATTCAGCTATCAAGTCCCAATGATAGTGCAAGAAAATCGCCACTTGGCGCTATGTTTAGGTCGTTAGTTTTGCCTGGTTGGGGTCAAATTTATGTGCACCAGTATTGGAAAGCACCGTTGTTCTTGGGCGGTGCTGTAATTATGTATTATTATACCTTTAAACATCACAGCGACTTCTTAGATTACTCTCGCCAGTATGAGGATCTTGTAAAAATCAATCGCAACGACCCAAAGTTATATTTTTTGAAAATCCGTAGAGATAATTCACGAGACAATAGGGACATTAGCATATTCTTCCTTGCAGGCGTTTATGGTCTTTCTATGCTCGATGCCTATGTGGATGCGCATTTATTCAACTTTGATGTTAGCGAAAGAATTGCCTTTTCAATTCGTCCCGGTTATAGTGGTTTATACTTTTCATTTTCTGTTGTTTGGTAAAAATATTAATTTACATTTTTGGAGTGAAAAATGGAAGAGATTATTAAAACCGTAGAAACAATAGCAAAGACTATCGCCCCGAGCTACGAATTAATTGAATTCCGTAGTCAATATACCTTGGTTGTTCCAGTCGAACGGCTTTTGGATTTAATGATGGAATTGCGCGACAATCCCGACACAAGTTTCG
>JBKBVP010000147.1:0-4684 GCA_046289495.1 Candidatus Kapaibacteriota bacterium
GGATAAATTGTCAAAATATTCTTACGAGCAGGATTTTATAAGGGATGCACCTATTGTTTTTATTATTGCTGCTGATTTTAAAAGAACAACTTCAAGATACGGAAAAAGAGGTGAAAGATATGTTTATATAGACCTGGGACATGCTGCACAGAATTTGCTTTTATGTGTCACATATTTGGGGCTTGGTGCATGCCCTGTTGGAGCCTTTGATGACGAAAAAATTAAAAAATTACTTGAAATAAATTATGAACCCCTTTATATAATCCCTGTTGGATATCCAAAATAATTTTAATATGAAATAAATAATTTGTCCATCAAATGGTGATAAAATATGAAAAAAGGAAGATTGAGGTTTCTCGTATTGGTCCTTGGAATCGTATTCATTAGTACATTGAAAGCCCAAGACGAAGCTACAAGAACCGAAATGGAGCAGATATTAAGTAGGTTCTCAAATTATCGATTCGGGAACATATCAATCTATCGATTGAAAAACATAGGTGAAATTAGGCGCGCAATTCAACTTCGCCAGCAGAAATCCGCTGGAGTTCAAATTAGCGAGGACATCTTGAAGTCCATACCAAATGAAATACTTACAATTATAGAAGACGGAGTTCGTGCCGACGAAAGTTTAAGGGAAATTACAACTGCAATTGAAAACCGCGGCTACACACCTCCCGAATCGAGCATCCTCGAGCAAGCCTACCAATTCTTTCGCTTGAAATATCAAGGTGCTGCCGAGCAAAGACCCGAAAACGCTTACTTGATAACCACAAGAACAAAACCCGGCGAAATTCCCTCATTAATCATTGCTCTGTTGATAAGTTATTCTCAATCTCAGGATATTGAAAAAAGTTTAAGAACAATTGGACCAAACGACATTTACACATACGACGAAATGAAAAACTTCCGCTTAGACAATACATTCTCTGCGGATAACTTGTACGATTTGATGATGAATTCAATCATACAAAGAAATGTCGAAAATAAAACAATCGAAGCACAAGGCATTGGTAATCCACAATGGTTCGCCCGCAAGGTTTTTGGCAATACAGAAAGTCCATTTTTCAACGAAGCAGATTTGACATCTTATGATGTCCAAAAAATTCTCAGAGTCTCCGAAGGCGAACCATTTGATTTCGGATTAAAGCAAAACGAGGTCATCATTAGCCCCGATTGGATTCTGTGGCGACAATTCCCAAAGCCTGGTTATTACGACGACGCTGGTAATTTTGTCGTCGACTCAGAGGCACACTCAAATTTAGACTTACCCAATTTTGGGCTCGAACTCAAATACGGAATAGATTGCATTAATTACATTTCTTTCTTTAGCGAAAGGTTAACTGTCAGCGCCCTGTGGCAGAATGTCAAGCTTGGTATTATTTTACCAACCGATGGCTGGGCTTCTATGGGAAAAAATGTATTCGACATTGAACGCAGACTTACTTTTGCCAGTTTCGGGCTGGCAGGCTCTTTCGATTTTCCAATTAAAGTTATTCCCAAAAGCGGCGTCTTCCATTTCGACTTTGGTTACGTTGTTGGAGATGCCAAAGAAAGCAAATATAAATCAAGGAACATCGACACATTAACATACCAACCGAGCATTGCAATTGCAAAATCAGATTTTGATTATCTCGTACGTGGCAACGCCCAAGCATATTACACATTCGGGGCTCAAATAGATAACGATTATCTCTTTCGCTTTGGTTTAGGAGCAACATTTTACCTCGTCGAAAAATGGTTCTACGATTTAGATACTGCTGATTTTCGCCGTAGACTATTGTTTAGAAAGTATGATGAAGTTGCTGCAGGTGATATCTCTATCCGAATTGATTTTATGGCACAAAATATTGCTACCCCATTCGGAGCAAACATACAATACTTCAATGGCGGAATTGGTGGTGGCGTTTGGATGCAAGTCCCAATAGTTAAAAATACCTTCTTTTTAAGAATTGATGGAAGAGGATACTTCGTCCCATTTAAAGAAAAGCCCGAAGAATGGGAAAACAAAGGCTACTTCCTACCAATGGTTCGTTTTATAGTTAATTTTTAAATTGTAAACAATAGTGAAAAGAGATATGAAAAAGTTATTTGTTTTAATAGGAATTTTGGGTTTAATAGCCTACTATTCATGCTATACGCAACAAACAAATGTAAACCCGCGAGAAATCATAGAGTCCATGACAACAATAGACCCAGAAATCCGAAAGTATTTCCCTCGGTGGAAAGTATGCGAAACAGATTTGCAAATCCAAATCTACCAAGCCTTCCGTATTTTAGGGTACGACGAAGCAAAACTTAACAAAACAAACATCGAGATTCTTGCTGCTCCAAGGCGTAACGACTACGAGCCATTCGATTTATTACACTTAACCTGCGGCGAAATAAGTATGTCTGCCTCCGAAATGCAAGTCAATCTAAGCGAAAGATTGCTAAGTATACTTGCTGGTGGCGACGCTTTTGCAAATCCAAACACTTGGGTCGATGGAAAGCGAGACTATTGCTACTCTGAAATTCCCGCAGAAGTCCCCGTTACTGCTTCGCAAGCTCAAGCAATAATAAATTATCTCGAGCCGACTAATGTCACTCATTCTTTTACTATGTCTTTCTTTGAACAAACTCTAAAGTTTGGAGACTCTGGCTTCTGGCTCAAAAACTCGCTCGGCACCGATGATATCGGATATGTCTTTTGGTCCTCCGGTTCCTCCAAAATTACTTTGAAAAGACCTTTGTATGTAAATAGAGATTCTAAAACAAGCGATAAAATCCCATTCTTGATTAATGCATACCTCGGTGGAGCATACAGAATCTCCGGCGGCATAAACAATAAAGGTACAATTTTTAGTTGGGTCCCAAGCCAAAAACTAAATCAAGGACCCGGCGGAAAGTTGATAGCTGGAATGGATTTCCATCTGCCATTCCATCCTCAGTTTGGTGTTCATTTGAATATGGAATTCCCACTGACTTCGCTGAAAGAAGAAAGTGTCGACCCAACTAAATATTTTTCTTACAAAAAAATCAATGAGCTGAACTTAGAAGAATACAAAGTTGCCCCGCTATTGCGTTCCTCTGGTCAGTTTACTTTCTTTTACAATCTTTGGCTTACTAAAGCCAATCCAGAAAATTACTTCCGATTTGATTTGGGCTTGAACTATTTTGAAGTGCGAGAGGTTCTCTTTAAGCCCTCTCAATTTACTCATTACTTCTTAGTGCCCTCGCCCGAGGACCAGAGCATTGTATTGAGCACCCATAAGCCAAGCGAATTTGCAGACTGGATATATGCTAAATTTGAGTACCGAAATCAGTCCGTTTGGCCCTTTGGTTTTAGTGTACAGTATTCAAACCAAATTCTTTTAGGCAAAGTTTACTTGCCATTGTTTAATTGGCTATATGTCGAGGGGCGCATTGCACAAGTTTTGAGGACTGTCAAGCCATTTGAAAACAAAACATTCTTTTTAATTTCACCAGTTCTAAGATTAACTTTGTAAAAGCAACAACTTTGAAAAATCTAACCCTCTGACTTTCGTTGGAGGGTTTTTTATAAAATTCTTGGATTATATTATGTTGAACTCAATAACATCGATAATCGTTATACTTGTTCTTTGGAGTGTAGTATCAATTGGTACAAAATCCCAAGAACCTTCGGTCGATTCGTTAAAAAAAATTCAAGAGCTTCTAAAATCCACAGAGATAAAAGCCGAGAAGAAGCCTGTAATTTTAGTAATAAGGAATGTAGATATTTCCCACTTCCCAGAAATCAACCTTGTCGTCGAAGCCTTTAGCTCGAGCGGTTTCCCTCTCGATACTTTAACCACCTCGGATGTGATTGTAACTGAAAATGCTGTCGAGAAGCAGGTCATATCAGTAAATAAAATCTCTGTGCGCGAAAGAATACCAGTAGACTTTATCTTCATTGTCGATGTCACTGGTTCAATGCAAAAGTACATAGATGCAATAAAAAACAACATTTCTCGATTCCTTTCATCACTATTAAGTAGAGGGATTGACTATAGGATAGGTTTAATTCTATTTTCCGATATTGTAGAAAAGGTATACCAACCGACCGATAATGTGAACAACTTTATATCTTGGATTTCCTCCGTTAGGGCTTTCGGAGGTGGCGATGAAAAAGAAAATGCCTTGGAAGCATTAAGAGCAACTGAACGAATTTCATTCCGACCCTCGGCTAATCGTGTTGTTGTATTAATTACCGATGCCCCATATCATCAATTAGGCGAAAAGGGGAACGGGGTAACCTTTGAAACTACAAATTCTATAATAGAGTATTTAAATAAAAATGATATTCGATGCTTCACCATCACCCCACCGAAATTAAAAGAGTATAAAAATATTTCCACAAAGACCCGCGGGTACAATTTCGATTTGGAATACCCATTCTCAACAATTTTAAACAATTTCTCAACCCAACTTACTAATTTATACTCAATTAAATATCGAACAGACTTGCCAGCCATCCCAGACTCTATCAATATTGCAATTTATAGCTCCGAAAGAAAAGAAATAGTCCGAAAAACTATACCAATTGTCGAACTGGGTAGAAAATTAATCATAGAGAACTTACTATTCGAAACAAATAGTGCAGATTTGCCAGAGTCTGTAAAGGAACTTGAAGTTCTCTATCAATTTATGAAAAATAAACCAAGTGTAACAATACTTGTCGAAGGGC
>JBKBVP010000148.1:0-4645 GCA_046289495.1 Candidatus Kapaibacteriota bacterium
CTAGGAGGGTCTTCTATCGATTAGAATTTTGATATAGTGATGAAAATGTTTAAATTGCAAATACTTCGCGGGGGAAACAATGAAAAAAATTCAGTGGTTATTGTTCGTTTTCCTTATTGTCTACCTATTGAATGGACAAACGAAACAAACTACAAAGCAAATAAACATATTCCCAGACGAATATTCAGAGTTAGACGATGTCCCTGTATCTAAAATCATCGATGACCCATTTATAATTAAATCGCTCGAAAGAGCAAGGATAAAATATTTACAAGCCCTGTCCTTCATCGAAAAGAAAGACACAACACGTGCCGAGGAAAACTTCGAACAAGCAATTGATATATTGAATTCTATCAACTATTACCCAAACATTAATAGATACCGAGACTACACAGACCTTGTGCAATCCATCTTGGAAGACTACGAAAAATATATTCGCAATATCGACCATTTAGACGAGAGCTCATCTCTGTTCTTGATGCGAGAGAGCTTATCGAAAGAGTTGGAAAAAGCCAAAAGGAGCAAACCCAAACCCCAAATTGGATATTTAAAACCCGAGGCAATGGACTCAATCAAAACCAACGAAGCCAAATTTTCGACATTTCAAATCCCTATGGACGACAACGAATACGTAAAAAAAAGTATTGAATTTCTAACACAGAAACCTATCGGGAGAAAATTTATCCGAAGTAGTTTGGCAAGAAGTACAATCTGGGGCAATATCATTAAACGAATAATCGAAGAAGAAGGGATGCCAGCAGAACTTTTCTACCTTGCAATGGTAGAAAGTGGTTTCAACCCTTTTGCAATCTCGAGAGCAAAAGCCGTTGGGATATGGCAGTTTATGATGCATACTGGTCAATTGTATGGTTTGAATGCAAAAGGTTCTCCGTGGGTGGACGAGCGGCGCGACCCAATAAAATCCACCCGCGCAGCTATGCGCCATTTGAGAGACCTCTTCAACGAACTCGGAGATTGGCACCTTGCTATCGCTGCTTATAACTGTGGTATCAATGCCGTGCACCGTGCTATTGCAAAATTCAATAATCCAGACAGCCTAAACTTCTGGAACATCATTCAATTCCTTCCACGCGAGACTCGAAATTATGTTCCTCTTTTTATTGCAGTTGTAAAAGTTGTAAACAACCTCGAAGCCTATGGCTTTAATTATTCCGAAATACATTACCAATCTGAAATAGAATTCGACAAGTACACCTTGAAAGAACCTGTAAATTTGGTCGCTATTGCCAAATGCGCTAATACCTCCATCGACCAGATTAAAGAATTGAATCCAGAGCTGACTTTTTCGCTCACTCCGCCTGATGTTCCTGAATATGAAATAAGAATTCCCTATGGCTCTAAGCAGACGTTTATCGCAAACTTCTTGAACCTTTCGGAAGAAGAAAAACAACCCTTCGTTTCTTATCGAGTCGAGAAAAAAGAAAGTTTAGAACAAATTGCCAATAAATTTAACTTATCTCCCAACGAAATTTTGCTTGCAAACAAATTGCCGTCTTCTACGAAGTATTTGCGCAAAGGTACTGTGTTGAAAATTCCTTTGTCGGCTAATTACCAAAACACTGCCAAAAACGAAACAGAATCCGACAACCTTAATCCCATATCATCCAACAACACGGGAATTACTCCCTCGAATGTTGCAGAGAACAAAACCAACAACAGTCCTACTACTTCGGTTAATGTTATTCGATACATAGTTAAAGAAAATGACAACTTAATTAAGATTTCCCAAAAATACAATGTCGAGGCAGACAGCCTTATCATTTGGAATGAACTGAGAACCAACACTCTCACCCCTGGACAAACTCTAAGAATTTACACAATCGAAAATCCAAATAATACAACGAGACAAGTTAAAAACCTCGCTAACGAAAACCCGAATCCCAAAGAGACAACCCCCAATTACTCCTCCAATAATCTCACCCGAGAAGTACCAAAGGAACAAACAAAAGTTAAGACGCACACGGCAAAGTATCACAAAGTGCAAAAAGGCGAGACTCTGCAACAGATTGCAAATAAATACAAAGTCTATATCAACCAAGTGCTCGATTGGAATCCATCACTGAAAAAAAGAAAGCATAATATAATTGTCGGAGAAAGAATTAAAATTCTTATCAATAGCGACAATAACACAACCGAGAATAACACCGCCCAATCTACAAAACCAAGCCCAAAAAGCACAAACAAATATCACATCGTACGACGTGGGGAAAATTTTTCAACGATTTCGAAAAAATACGGAATTTCTGTACAAAAGCTAATATCATTGAATCCCAACATAAACCCAAACAAAATCAAACACGGCGATAAAATCAGAATAGATTAAACACAATTCACGCTTGCATCTTTTGCGTTACAAAATCTCGTAACTCATCAAGATATTCATAGTGGTAGACGTGCAATTTCACAATTTCACAAAGAATAAGGATTCACACTCAAGTCGAATTTTAAACAATACAAACAATCAACTTTTATATTTTTGTAGTTTTCGGAGTGCGTATGAAAAGGCCGAACTGGGACCAATTGTACATTACATTGTGCTATTTAGTGGGAATGCGCAGTCGCGACGATATGACCCACGTCGGAGCAGTCATTACCGACGAAGATAATGTATTGGTATCGACTGGATACAATTCGCTTCCCCGAGGGATAGAGTTGGACAAGGATGGGAGGAGAGTGAGTCGAGTGAATGGCGAAAAGTATTACTGGATTGAACACGCCGAACGAAACGCAATCTACAACGCCTCTCGTCGTGGTACTCAACTGAAAGGATGCAAAATCTATGTTCCCTGGTTGCCTTGTACAGACTGCGCTCGTGCAATTATTCAAACCGGCATTTCAGAAGTCATTGTTCATCGCAATGGCCAAGATTTCTACGATAAGTACACCGATGGTAAATGGGTCGAACAGCACCGTAGAACAACAGAAATGTTCCTCGAAGCTGGAGTTAGGCTTCGCTATGTAACTTGCAATATAGTAGTGCCCGAAATTTATATGAATGGAATAATTCACAACGCATACGAATATTTAAACCGCCAAGAAGACGAAGAATGAAAAAATTGTTAATAGTGGCATATTACTTCCCGCCCTCAGGAGGTCCTGGCGTTCAAAGAGTTTTGAAGTATACGAAATATCTTCCTGAATTTGGTTGGCAACCAATCATTCTAACTGTTGAAAACGGAACGTTCCCAGCGTTGGATTATTCCCTGCTTGATGAAATACCCAAAAATGTCGTGGTTGTAAGAACAAAGATTTACGAGCCATACGAATTGTATCGTATATTCACGGGAAAACCAAAGAGCACAGCAATCGATGTTAACGTTATCCGCAAGGAAGGACAAAAATTAACGCTTCAAGAGCGCATAGCAGAGTTCATACGAGCAACGCTTTTCATTCCCGACGCACGTGTTGGATGGCTTTTGACTGCGAAGAGCAAAGCGGTCGAAATCTGCAAAAAATACAATGTAGATGCAATTTATAGCTCCTCGCCACCGTATACTTGCTCACTTATAGCCAGATATGTAAAACGCAAGCTTGGGATTCCTTGGATTGCTGGGTTTCGAGACCCTTGGACTGGTTTTATTTCCACCCCAAAACGCTGGTTTTTGCCTGCGATTATCGACAAAAATTTAGAGCAATCAGTATTTTCGGAGGCAGACTTAGTCGAAGTCGCCTGGCTGGGCATAAGAAAAGACGCACTGAGCAAATTTCCCCACTTGCCAGAGAGTAAATTTATTCATATTCCAAATGGATACGACCCCGCCGATTATCCAAATATTGAGTACGAACCCAATAGTGTGTTTACCATAACCTACACAGGCTCTATGTATGGACGGCGAAATCCACAGAGCCTATTCAAAGCCTTGGAAAAGTTAGTCTTTGATGGAATGCTTAAGTTGGAAGAGTTCAAAATCAGACTCATTGGAAGATTTGGTGCAGAAGTTATTCAAATGATAGAGAGCACATCTATTAAAAGCTGTGTCGAAGTGGTACCCTATCTTCCACATAACGAAAGTCTAAATCAATTGATGAAGTCCGACGCTTTGCTATTAATTGTCGACGAAGCAAAAGATAGCAGTGAAATCGTACCCGGCAAAGTTTATGAATATTTAGGAACTGGTAAGCCAATACTTGCAATTGCACCCACCGATGGTGCTGTTGCAAAATTGATTTCAGAAACCAAATCTGGATTTGTCGCACATCAAAGTGATATAGACCTTATTGGAAAAAATTTCCTCAAGCTCTTTAACCTGTGGAAAGAAAACACTCTACACCAACCAGATTCATTGGAGATTGCCAAATACTCCCGCAAGCGGCATACAGAAAAACTCGCCGAATACTTGAATCGCCTATGCAATAATGTCTAAATTTTCATCCACCGTCGTTTTCACTTCCTCTGAAATAATATAACACAAAAATAATAAGGGATATTTTAATCCTTTTTTACAAACTAACTGATATGCTTTCACCAATTTAATTTCCGCTAATTTTTGGCTTAAATCATAGTCTTTCAGCATGAGTAAAAGACTTTCTACAGATTCTTCAACTTTCCTCAAATAAACATTTCCATCTTCTACATCATTATTATAAATCGGAGTATCAATATGAATCACAGGAATTTTTGCTG
>JBKBVP010000149.1:0-4627 GCA_046289495.1 Candidatus Kapaibacteriota bacterium
CGTACTTTATCTTCAAGCTTGTAATTCAATCCAAAAAGATAAAGATGTCTTCGGTCATTTGTAAAATTTTTCAAAATGTTAGGGTCGAAATAATCAGACCTAACAACAAGATTGAATTTGTTTGAAAAATACAAAATACCAAAAAATGTTAGCCCCAGCATATTTCGATTATAGAAAGATCATGCTACATAATCATCAAAATTGTTCCTAACAAAATTGTAAAATCCTTCGAAACCAATTTTGAACTTATCTCTGTGTTTGTAGGAAAAGAATATTGAAAGAAGGTCCTCATCCTTTTTCAAAAACTGATTAGTAAAATAAATGTTAGGAACTGGTTTTTGGTATTTATGATAATAACTCAAATTTAGATAAATGTTACTGTTAAGTTTATAAAGTAAGTTTGCGTATAATGTTTTATATCTATCCATTTCTGGCCTATTACCCGAACCATTCCCGAACATGAAATGATAATTCAAATTTCCATTTCTATCAATTTTTCCTTTCAGGGAAATACCAAAGTCTCTGGAACTTATAAAACCATACAAATCAACTATGGTCATTTCAAAATGACGATTCTCCCAAACATATTCAGAGACATCAAAAGTTGGTGTTGGCTGAATTTCAAATATTAAATCAGCACCATGGAAGATGTCTTTCCATTGAAGATAGGCATCTTTTACAATGGCACTTATTTTATTGTTCGATAAAAGTGAAAATTGCTCGACTTCAACACGAAATCTCGTTTTGAAATCTGAGGCAATTTGGTAGTCGTAGGTAAAGTAAATTCTACGAAACTCAAAGCCGTTTTGATCCTTTGGGTCCTTGAAATTTGCAAATGGTAATGAGGCAACATTTTATCGCGCAATATGTTGTAATTATAATCGCCAAACATAAAACCAGAAAAACGACCCCTATCAAGAATTTCTTGCGAATACAAAAAGGATAATTTCGAGCTAAATAGTATAATACAAAAAGTAATAAAAGTTTGAAAATTTTATTTAGATTAACATAAAATTCAACAAAATTTTATTAATTATTAAAAGTTTAAAACTTATAAAAGGTAAATTTAAAAATTTATTGAATAACTTTTCAAGACTATGGGATACACAACGGAATACAAGGTTGTGGGATTGGACTTAGCTGGAAAAGAAAATAATTTTTCGGGGATTTGTATACTTGACGGCAACTCTGCCAAGGTTAATTTACTTAAGAGCGACAAAGATATTGTAGAGTTTATAATAAAGAGTAATCCAGATGCTATTGGAATAGATGCACCTTTGAGTTTAGGAGATAGAATTTGCGACCGATTAATGAAAAAATATGGGGCAATGCCTACAAAGCTTAAAGGCATTTTTGAATTGGCTAAACGTGCAATTAATCTTACGAAGTGCCTCAAAAACAATTCGAATGCGACTATAATCGAGGTTTTCCCTACAGCAACAGCAAAAATACTTGGTTTTTACAAGAAAAACATCGATGAAAAAATCTCTTCATCGATGGAAACTTTGAAAATAATTATGGCAAGCAAAATCAACAAAGATGAGTTCGATGCGTTTCTCTGCGCTCTGACAACCAATTTATATTTGACTGGTTTTACACAATCGATTGGGGATGACAACGGAAGTATCGTAATACCAGATGTGCAAAAAGTTGATGAAATTTTAAAAGAAATAAGAAAAGCTGAGATACGAATAACTAAGTACAACGAGTGAATTTAGTACCCAAATAATTAAGAACATTCTCAATCAAATCTAAAACTAATTTATCGCAGATGAAGTAACCTTCATCGGTCAACTTTATGTAGTCATCATAAACATTTGCTTTACCATACTTAATCCAATTTTGAATTAAGTCGCTCGAAATGGAAGGGAGGTCTACTCCGAATTCTTTTCTGAATTTACTTATGGAAATTCCTTCTGCTCTTAGTCCCAACATAATACTTTCTATGATTCTTTTTTCCGTATCAATGTTTTCAAAACCCTCTAGTGGTAGGGTATTATTTTCAATTGCTTGAATGTATTTTCGTAAGCTACGGATGTTCCAGCTTCGCTTGTTACCCCAAAAACTATGTGCAGATGGTCCAAAGCCATAGTATTCTCCGTTGCGCCAATAATTTAAATTGTGCAATGATTTAAATACATTTCTTGCATAATTCGACACCTCATAATGCTCAAAATTTCTCTCTTTTAAAATGTTTACAATCAGCATATATAAATCGTAATCCTCTTCATCAGACTTAGACAGGATTTCCTTATTCTTTACTTTGTAGTACAGTGGAGTTTTTTCCTCGTAAATCAGAGAATAAGTAGAAAAATGTTTTATGTCGTATTTTAAAATTTCGTCTAACGTTTGCAACAAAGTTTCCCTTGTTTGATAAGGTAATGAAAAAATAATATCAACATTCACATTTTCGAAGAAGGATAATGTCCTTTCGATTGCTTCGATGGCTTGGTTTCTTGTATGAATTCGAGTAAGAAATTTTAATTCTTCAGGTTGTAGGGATTGTACACCAATGCTAATTCTATTAATTCCAAGAGATTTAAATTCAGATAATTTTGAAGTGAAATCTGTACCAGGATTGCACTCAATTGTTATTTCACATTGCTCATTTATATTGAATTTCTGATACAAAGTTTCAAATATTTTTCCAAAAGCTTTGGGGGAGAGAATCGATGGTGTACCTCCACCGAAGTATATTGTTTCGACACTTTTCTTGCCTGCTTTGTTAATTGCATCAGCAAATAGAGTGATTTCTTTCAACAATGATGTGATAAAGTAATCTATTAAACTTTTGTTTGTAATAGAATAAAAATCGCAATAGATACATTTTTTTTCACAAAATGGAATGTGAATGTAAATCCCAGCCATCTAAACCATATTGTATTGGTTTAATTTTCGGTACAATGTACGTTCGCTGATTCCAAGTGCTTTAGCAGTTTTTCTTCTATTACCATCATGCTTTTTCAAAGTGTAGAGAATGACTTCCTTTTCAAGACTCTCAAGGTTTAAGTTATCAGGGTCGATAATTGGAGTGTTTGTATCTTCTACGACATTGTAGTGAAAGGAACTATTGTTCAAGATGTTCAAGTTCAGGACCTCAAACTTACCATTCAAATCATCCAATGCCTTTTTTAGAAGCTCAATGTCCTTTTTTAAATCTAACAAAGTTCTAAAAATTAACTCAAATCCAATATTAGTCTCTTTTGCGGATGGTATAAATAACAAGGATGATTCCTTAGGTTGTTCGACGATTTTATAAGGTGGTAATGCTGGTGGTATGTATTTTTTAAGAGTTTCCAAGGTGATGTAACCAGTTTTTTCCAGCTTGATTACAGTTTCGATTAAGTTTTTAAGCTCACGAACATTTCCGGGCCAGGAATGTCCCCGAAGTATATTCAATGCATCCAAGGCAATACCTTTATAGGGAATTCCTAGCTCGGAACAAGTCCTTTCTGCAAAGTAATCAATAAGCACAACAATATCTTCAGGTCGTTCACGTAGAGGCGGTAGAACAATGTGAAGATTTTTTAATCTGTAGAATAAATCTTGCCGAAATGTTCCTTTGTAAATTTCCTCCTCTAAATTTTTATTTGTAGCAGCGATAACGCGAACATCCACTTTTCGCACATCAGACGACCCCAAACGATTGAATTCCCCAGTTTCAAGTACACGTAGCAATTTTACTTGAGTTCCTATGGGCATTTCGCCAATTTCATCTAAAAATATTGTGCCGTGGTTTGCAACTTCGAAATAGCCTTTTCTCTGTTCATACGCTCCAGTAAACGCTCCTTTCTCATGACCAAACAATTCAGACTCAAGCAGTGTTTCGGGTATAGCACCACAATTTATGCTAATGAAACTAAATTTTCTCCTTCGACTAAGCTGATGTATGGCATTGACAACAACTTCCTTACCCGTGCCAGTTTCGCCAGTAATTAAGACATTTATGTCCGTCGGAGCTACTTTAATAATTGTGGCAAAAATATCTAAAATTTTTGGGGATACTCCAACGAGCCCAAATCGATTACGAAACAAGTCGAGTGTGGATTTGTCTACAACAATGTCCTCACTCATTTTCTCTCTCTTTTTTTACCCACTCCTCCCAGCCAGCAGCGTAAACAAAAACATTCTTGTGCCCAAGTTGTATCAAATCCTTTGCAACCTTGTGACTTGCATCACAACTGCCTCCATCGCAATATACTATGATGACTTTTTTCTCGTCGAAGGGAATACTCATTAAGTTTCGAAAGTAGACATCGAGATTTTCTTCGTAAGCAAATATATTTATTGCATTTCCAATGTGTGCTTTCTCAAAATCCGATGGAGAGCGTGCATCGATGAGTATTAAGTTTGGGGACTTTAAAAATTTTTTAAGTTGATTGTACGTGACAGTTGGTAACTCATCAATCACGTGTGTGGACTTTGTATCTGGATTACGAGATTCAATTGAAGCTAAATCACTTGGTTTAGCAGCGATTTTGTCTCCTTCAATTTGACTTATGATGCTGTCGGGCTTTACAAAGCTTCGAACTGTATCGTTTGAACTATGTGGTATAGCATTAGTGGTATCAGATAATAACCTTTCGAGCAGAGTGTCGGCAACAATTTTGGGTTTTTGTAATAAATT
>JBKBVP010000150.1:0-4580 GCA_046289495.1 Candidatus Kapaibacteriota bacterium
AACGTAGCCTGTGAGCTCTGCATAAATTTGATTGCCCGGGAGAATTTTTCCAACTCCATCTGGGGTGCCAGTAAAAATGCAATCACCTTCGTTTAAAGTAAAAATTTTTGAGATGAAGGACACCAGCTCTGCAACAGAGCGTTCCATAGTGCTGGTATGAGCCTTTTGGCGGACTTCGCCGTCGACTGCCAGTAGTAAATCGAAATTCGGGATTTCTTTGCCAAAAGCATCGGCTGGAACGAAATTTGAAATTGGGGCAGAAGTGTAGAAGCCTTTTGCAATTCCCCAAGGTTTTCCATCGGTTTTTGCTTTTCTCTGAAGGTCCCGTAGCGTTATATCAATACCCACGGCATAACCAGCAATATATTTGTAGGCTTCTTCTGTTGCTACATTGTAGCCATCCTTGCCAATAGCCACGACAAGTTCAACCTCGTGATGTACTTCATTAGAAATTTTAGGCAAAAGTATAGTCCCGCCTGTGGGTATGTACGATGAACTTGGTTTCAGAAAAATCACAGGTTCGTCGGGTATTGTTGTTCCCATTTCTTTTGCGTGTTTAGAATAATTGCTTGCAACTGCATAAATGTTTGCAAGTTCAATTTTGTTCCCATTTGTGAATGTCAAATATTTTTTCATAGAATTACTGTTGAATGATAACAAAACTACTATCTAAAAATCCGAATTTTCGTTGCTTATACGGCAAATGCGGGTCTTTGTAAATTTTCGACATAAGACGGCCAAAGATTGGAGCAGCGGCTTTTGCGGCGTAGCCATAACCACCAGTGAAACTTATCCTTTGGTCGTCGAACCCGACCCAAATTCCAGCACAAAGCTGAGGGGTGAAACCAACGAACCAAGCATCGGCGAAATTATTTGTTGTTCCAGTTTTGCCAGCCGCTTCACAATTTGTAAGATATCTACACACTTCGTAGCCAGTGCCGTAGTTTATTACTCCCGTCATCATTTTTACCATCGTTTGAGCTAATTTAGGACTTATTGCATCGCTAATATCTTGAACTTTTTGGTAATCGGCAATCAGATTTCCACGGTTGTCCTCGATGAATTTAATTGCTTTTGGTTTGATACGCAAGCCCTCGCGTGCAAATGTTGAGAAAGCCACGGTCATTTCCAAAGGAGACACTTCGCCGCCAGCTCCCAAAGCTAAAGCCGGAACATTTTGCAATGTGGATTCAATTCCCATTTTGTGTGCAATTTCGATTACTTTCAATGGACTGGTGTACATTGTAATTAGCCTTGCAGCGACAGAATTAATCGACTTTGCCAATGCCTCCAATAGAGTGACTTTTTGCCCAGGTTCGCAATCGCCAAAGCCTTGCGGAGACCAAACTTCTCCATTAGGTAGCGTATAGGAAAAAGGACCGCATTCTACCAATGAGAATGGGGTTAGTGTGTCCTCCAGTACAGCCGTGTAGACGAAAGGTTTAAAAGCCGAGCCCGGTTGGCGGCGAATTTGCGTGGCATGGTTTAGCGAATATTTTGCATATGGATTTTCGTTTATGAATTTTGGAGAAGCCCCGACCATTGCTACTATTTCCCCAGTTTGTACATCGAGCACAACCAAGCCTGCTTGAATTGTTGTAACAGCATTTTTTATCGAATCTATGAATTGTGTATTTTGGCGCAGCTTGCGGGCGACTTCCTCTTTGCCGTTGGCGGGTGCATTTATATACTCTGGGCTTTTCTTGATTGCTTCTTCAATTAGTTTATTTAAGAGCTGCTGCTTATTTCTCCAATTCCAGGACTTAGTGAATAGACTTTGATATTCGCGCAGATGTTCTTCTAATGCTTCTTTGGCGTATTGCTGAATTTTGGAGTTCAAAGTTGTTTGTATAATTAATCCATCACGATAAATATCGTAACTTGCCAGCCGGCTATCGGTGTGGACCAATCTTCTTACATATTCAACAAAGTGAGGAGCCAAGAAAAATTGGTTTTTTTCTTTTAAGCGAACTTTTGCCAGTCTTATAGGTTCATCGAGTGCTTTAATGTACTCTGCGCTGTTCAAGTAGCCTTGCTCATACATAAGGCGAAGGACAAGGTTTCGTCGCTCGATTCCTTTGTCGTAATCTACGATTGCGTTGTAATGCTCGGGTGCTTTTAAAAGCCCAACAAGAAACGCACACTCCGAAGTAGTTAGTTCGGAGGGTGATTTGTCGAAATATACTTTGCTGGCTACAGAAAGACCGTATGCTCCGCGACCGAAGGAAACCGTGTTTATATACATTTCAAGGATTTCTTCTTTTGTAAATTGTTTCTCAATTTGAATTGAAGTGAGAGCTTCGCGAATTTTTCGTTTCAATGAAAAGTCTTGGTTGAAATATAAATTCCTTGCCAGTTGCATTGTTATAGTAGAGCCACCTTCTTTTATACGAAAGGAGAACAGGTTCTTAATCATAGCCCGAAAAATTCGGCCAAGATGAATCCCCCAATGGTCGTAAAATTTTCTATCTTCGGTTGCAATCAGTGCGTTGACAAAATCTTTTGGTATGCTATCCAATGGAAAAGGAACTCGGCGCTCTACAAAGATGTAATCTATCAATACTCCATCGCTACTGTAAATTTGTGTTGCATAATTTTGTGGTGGATTTTCTAATAGTTCCAATGTAGGAAGATTGTATGAAGCCACGTCGTAGACGTAAATTGCAATTGAAAACAAAACCACCAAAGTGCCTATGACCAAAATTAGTAAAAATCTAAATGGAGTAATCTTTGCACGCATATCAGATTTAATATATTTTTAGTATTTCCACACGACGGAGCCTTTTTCGATATGTTGCTATATCTTCGTTTGGACGGCGCGGTAATAATTGACTTTTCCCTGCGGATTGGCCTTCGAGCAAATCCGAGGATACGCCTCGTTTAATCAATTCCTTGATAATGAAATCCACTCGATTCTTACCCAAGCGAAAGTTATAATCATCGGTGCCTACGTCGTCGGTATGTCCAATGAGAACAACTTTTTTTATGTACTGGCTATAATTGATAAGATGCATAGCCAGCATTTCGATTGACTCCTCCCAAGTAACATTTGTTTCCAAGCCGTTGCTATCCAAAACGAATTTATATGGTTTATCATAAATATCGAATGGGAAATTGATTCGAAGGGTCAATTTCATCGGTAAGTAAAAATCTAATCGTTCCTCTTTCTGCGGTTCGGTTTGTTCAAGCCGAATTCGTTTGGTTTCGTAAAAAAAGTTGGGTGCTTCGGCGAACAGCTGATAATCTATGTTCTTCAATAGCGAGAACTCGTAGTAGCCTTGATTTCGGGTTTTGGTCGAAAGTAGTGGTTTGGCAATGGTTAAATCTGGGAACGCTTGCAAAAGTGTATCAAATTGGTATACATAAACATTAGCTCCTTCGATTGGAGCGAGAGTCTCTTGGGAATAAACATATCCATATAGCTTAAAACTTGGGTCGATCTGAATTTTAGGCTCTTCGATTGGTATACTTTCTTTAACATCAAGTTCAATCGTTTCTTGCTTCTTTCTCTCGGCTATTGGTTTTGGTTTTGTAAATTTATATCGGACGTATATGTCGAAACCACCACGACGAAACAAACCTTTATCTGTGTCGAACTGGTTTGAACTGTAATAGAGCAATTCGTTTGGGTCGCTTGGTGTGGAGGGAAAGATTTCATCGGCTGGGGTATTTGTCGGAGGACGCATATTCCTCGCCTTGCTGAAATACTTGCCAAATTCATGCTTTGTTGTCTCGCTATAGTTCTCAACCTCTTTCCAAAAGTTGTCGGAGATTGTCGAAATGAATAAATCGTATCCTCCGACGTTGTCGTGCCCTGTAGAGCTGAACATTAGATACTTGCCATCGTTAGTAACAAAAGGTGTAATTTCATCGCAATTGGTGTTAATGGAATCGCCGCAGTTAATCGGCTCGCTCCAGTTACCATCGGGTAATTTAATTGTGAAGAATATGTCTGGTCCACGATGCCCAATTCGGTCGGAGGCAAAGAAAAGTACTCTTCCATTTGGGGAGATTGAAGGATGCGACTCCCAAGAGGCATAGTATGTATTTATCGACGAAGGAAGGGGTTCGACTTTGGATACAATGTTTTTACTAAAACGACCAAATAAAATATCGGAGTTTCCTGTGATTTCCTTTTCCTCCGATGCCGAGGGACTGCGAGCGAAGTACACCTCGTTGCCCCGTACAGAAAGGCAACCAACATTGCCCTCCATTGGTATGCTTAGCCCGGAGGTGATTTTTGCTCTTGCTTCATTGAAAAAATTTACAAACATTGCAGACTGCTGGTCGTTGTCGTTGTATGTAAGAATTGCACTCTTTTCATCGATAAAGCTTAGTCCCCACTCGTCCGATGGAGAATTAATGTCTTTTACAGGTTCGAATATGTAGTAGCTTTCGGCAACACGTTTGTAATCGGTACTTGTATCAATTGGGATACCAGTCCAAACATTTGGGCTACATTTCTGCTGTAGGATGTATTTGAAGACAGGTTTCTGCTCTTTAATCATTTGCATACAAGAAATTACGAAAATGAGTAGCCCAACTTCTAATCCAGTTAATAATTTTTTCATAAAACATAA
>JBKBVP010000151.1:0-4560 GCA_046289495.1 Candidatus Kapaibacteriota bacterium
AAAAGGAAGAGCCAATTGTAATAATTACACCGAATGGTGTTGAACAAGGTGCTTTTGAACATTCTTTAAAAGGGAATTTAGTAAATTTGGGTTTGGAAACTTCTTTCCTTTATAATCCTTTCGGGGGTCTATTAATTTCGCTTGGGACAAGGATAGGTATGAACCTAATTAATAAGTTTGAACAGGTCGAAACAATTACAAAACCGACCGGATACGGAACATTTCTCGACTCTTTAGGCAACGATTCTGGTAAAAGAACAAGGAACGAGTATAGTGGAGAAATTCCTAATGCTAATTCATTTCAAACTTTTCTATTATTAGGAATATCGTATGAATTGCCTTTAAATAAAACTAAAAGTTTTAGATTGGTTCCAGAATTATTGTTTCAATATCCTCTGATGGAAATTTCTCAAAACACTGATTGGAAAGTTCAGAGCACAAGAGGTTTAATTTCTCTGAAATATACTCCGACTCCAAAATTACCTAAGATTAGGCTCCAGGAGAGGAAATTTGACATTGATACTGTTAGAATTATTGCTGATAATGTTGATGCTGATTCCATAGTCTTGGGCAAAGAAATTAGAAAAGTCGAAGTTGAAGAAAATGAGGAGAATATAGTTGAATATACCATAATTATAAGAACCGATACATTATTTAGAAAAAAATTGTATCTCCTTGATGGCAGTATCACAGCAGTTGGGGTTGATGAAAATGGTAGTGAAATACCTAATCCAGTATTTAAAATTGAGGAGTTCGTATCAAACCGATTGGATCCGTTGTTGAATTATGTTTTTTTCGAGGAAGGTTCCTCTGAAATTCCATCGAGGTATAAAAAATTAAGCAGTAGCGAGGCAAAAAAATTTTCGATTAATAGCCTATTCTATGACAATACAATAGATATTTACTATCACATTTTAAATATAATAGGTCAACGCTTACAGGAGTATCCCAAAGCTAAACTTACGGTGGTTGGGTGTAATTCGAATATAGGTATCGAAAAAATGAATTTACAACTTTCAGAGGCAAGAGCAAGGCAAGTTAAAGAATATTTAGTAGATATTTGGGAAATCGACCCTGAACGAATAATTATAGAGAAAAGGAATCTTCCTTCGAAACCCTCTACGCCTTTTAATGACCCAGTTAAAGCAGAAGAGAACAGAAGAGTTGAGCTTTACTCCGATGACGAAAGGATTTTGGAGTGGATATTTATCGAAAAGGTTGATGCTCAGGCATCCCCGCCGATTGTTCGTTTTAAAACTTCTGTTGTTTCCGAAGCAGGAATTAAAAATTGGGAGATAAGTGCCTATCAGAGTGCTACTCCAGATTTAAAATTCATTGCAAAAGGGCAAGGTACATTAGTTGAAAGTGTCGATTGGAGGCTTGAGGATTTTCAGAAAATTATTCCGCGAAAGCCTGAACCAATTGTGTATAATCTCATTTTGAATGATATGAAAGGTAATCACACAGAGGTTATTGGTAAGACATTGCCCATTGTTGTTAGGAGTATCAAGACAAAAAGGGAAGAGAGAGTTGAAGATTATATAATTGAAAGGTTCAGCCTGATTTTGTTCGATTTCGACAAGGCTACAATTGAAGGTCTAAACAAAAGAATCGTTGAATTTATAAGAAATAGAGTTCAACCAATTTCGCAAATTTCTATCTATGGCTACACGGACTACACTGGGGAGGAGGATTACAACTTGCAACTATCCGAACGTAGAGCTCAAGCTACAAAAGAGGCTCTAATGCGACCAGACGCAACTGCTAATGGGCGAGGAGAACAAAAACTTTTGTACAACAATAGCATACCCGAAGGCAGATTCTATTGCCGAACAGTTGAAATTATAGTTAAAACAAAAGTCGAATGAGATTAAATACTTAGTTAAAGTAAGGATACTACTAAAGTTTTAAATAAACCCACTAATAAAATTTTTGGAAAAATTCATTATATAAAATCTGCTAAATTTTCTTATCTAAATCTGCAATATCCAGGTTATTTGATAAAAATTTATCATTAATGATAAAATTTTACCAATGTTAAAAATAGCATTTGAATTATTTTTTGCAAAAATCATAGGAGCCCGTATGATAAAAATTTATACAAATGTTTGAGAATGATTATAACCCACAATATTTTAAGTTCTTGATAATAAATAACATATAAATAAATCACCGGTGGCATTTAATTTGAATTGAGTTTAGTTTTTCTAGTAACCAATACTTTTAGTGAAATTCTACTGTAGAATAAACTTTATATATATTATGATATATATGATTCGTGAAAATTCCATATTAAGTGCGTGTGTAGTTTGTGAACATTTTAAAAAGCAGAAGTTTGGTCGAGTAATCATTAAAAGTAATAGAAATTTCAATGTTTAGCTTTAAGCATATTTCAAACAAATAAGGTAAATATTATGAAAAAGGTTTTATTCTTGTTTACATTTTTGTTTTCTATCTTTATTGGACTTGCCCAGCAAGAAGTAACACTCATTTCGCCTTCGCCAAGCGACGGTGCGACTTTGGAAAGTCCTCCGACTTTTCGTTTTCGTACAACGAGAAACGGATGTTATGTTTTTGTGATTACTTCATCTTCTGCCCAATGTTCTGCTAACACTGGGGTTTGGAATAGTAGTTTGGAACCGATGTATGCTGGTGGCGAGTATTCTATAAGTGTTCCACAATCAGTGTGGAATAGTTTGCAAGATGGAAATACATATTGGTGGCATGTATCATACAGAGTTGTAAATTGTCCAGAACTGCCTTTACCGTTATATTCGGAATGCAGGAGATTTACAAAAGCAGGGTGCTCTGTTCCTACAAGCTCTCCTACTCCAAGTTCCCCGTGTGGAGGTGAGCTTGTATCGGAGAGCAGACCCACCTTAAGTTGGGGTCCAAATGGTACAAATAATTATGGTGTTTATTATCATATACAAGTTTCAGAGAATTCAAGTTTTACACTTATAGTAGCAGAGACAGCAGATTTAACATACAACAATACTTCTTGGAGAATTACAACTGCTTTGAGAGATAATACTACTTATTATTGGAGAGTACGAGCAGAAAAATGTAATCCCAGAAGTTATGGACCTTGGTCAAGCACATGTTCATTTAAAGTTTCTTTGCCATTAGAGGCACCTAATAATTTACAAGTAACGAGAGTAGATACAACGGCTCGGACAGTTGAACTTACTTGGAATAGTGTTTCTGGAGATGGGATTAAGTATAATGTATTGCGTAGAAGCGAATTTGAGCAGGATTACGTCGAAATCGCAAGGAATCTACTGTCCAATACTTATGTTGATAGGGGTTTGGAGTATAATACAACTTATTCATACGTAGTTGTTGCTACTAAAAATTCTCAAATTAGCGGGTATTCAAACACTGTTAGTATTCGATTATTTGAGAGAGTTGTTCCACAAAAGAAATGTTACTACTATCCCAATAATACGAATCCTACCCTAAAATTCTGTGGTGACTATATAGGTGTCAAAGAAAATACAATTCGATTTACCAATTCAGTATCAGTAAATGAAGTTCTTTGGTTGGAGGGTAATGTTGAAATTGATACTCTAAAATGTACTCTAAGTTTGAATGGCTCGATTTACATTGAGAACGTAAAGTTGCCAGGTGGAAATAGTATCGGTAGGGTAACACTATATGAAGGCGAGTACACATGTTCTTTCTTGGATAGGAACTTTATTTCAGATAAACAAATTAATGAATTTAAAAAAGCGAATTATTTTTCAGGGATTAAATTAATACCCAAGAAGATTGAGTTAGTAGGAGATACAGGTTCAATTGGTGTCAGAATTGCCGCCGAAATTTGGATTGAAAATACAAAGAATTGTAATGATAAGCGAAGGAGGACTCGTTTTGAAATTCAAAACTTAGAGATAATTAAAAATATCCAGAGTAACGTTTATGAAATTTCTTTTGAAGGAGGAATAAATGGGCTTGGTTTTGGATTTCGCCAGGTTGATAATAGCATTTTTGATATTTGTTTAAGTGAGTTGCTAGTAAAGTTTAAAACATCCGAGAATTTAATAGATTTTGATGGTAAATTTTTATTTAAACCTTTTAATAAGAAGGATAAAATTGAATTCACTTTTGGAGTTGGATATATTGACGAGTGTTTCAATAAGGCCAAAATTGGCTTGAAAGTTAATAAGCCAATTCCGCTTGGTAATCTCCCAATAGGGATCTCTGGATTTGGTGGGGAAGTAGATGGACTCTGCTCTGGGCAAATGATGCTTAAATTTTGGGGTGCAACAAGACCAATAATTTATCCTGACTTGTTTGAATTAGAACTTTCTGCTGCGCTTTATTATGGAGATGAATTTTTTGCAGATAATAGAATTAATTTTACAGCCCAAGGAAATTTTTGGAAATTTAATAGTTCTGATGATTGGTGTGGAAATGGTTTTGTAAGTGGCGATTGGTTTTTCAATAAAGATAAAATTAAATTAAAAGGCGGGGTGAACTTTATTAAATATAGAGATGAAGATGACAACGATAATTACATTGTTAAAGGTGAAGCAGACGTTGATATTTACTTAAAAG
>JBKBVP010000152.1:0-4556 GCA_046289495.1 Candidatus Kapaibacteriota bacterium
CCTTAGATGGAAAAATTCACCTTTGGAGCATTGAAAAGAGAGAATTAATTAATTCGTATTCGTATGGGAAGCCAGTTCTCTTTGCAAAATTTTTCTTTAGTTCAAGCAAGGTGATTTTTTCCGCCGATAGCTCCATTTACTTTTATGATTTTGATTCACCCAGTTCATTTCGAAAAATTGCAAGCTCTTCTGCTTTAATTAGAGCAATCGATGTTTCCCAAAAGAATAAACTTACTGCCTTTGGTTCTTACTCTGGGGAGATAGTTTTACTCGACTCAAATTTAAACGAGTTGAAAAAATTTTCTCTTGGTCGGCAGATATACTCTGTTAAATTTTCCAAATCTGGGAATCTTCTTGCTGTGGGTGATTACGAAGGTATTGTTACAATTATGGATATAAATCTTTGTGAAAAAGTAGCCGAGTTTGCTACCAATCGTGATGATTCATATAAAAACGTCGTTTGGTCTGTGGCTTTCTCTCCTGATGATAGTTTGGTAATTGCCGGTGGCATAGACGGTAAGTCCCGAATTTACAATTTAAAAACGAAGGAGCTGCAATACTCTTTCCCTTCGCATTCGTTCCATATTCGAGGAGTAGAATTGTGCGATGCTCTACCAGTTGCGATTTCTGTTTCCTTGGACAGCACAATAACGCAATACCACTACCCTTTGAATATTCCTGTACATCAACCTCTTAAGGAGGAGTCTTCTATTTCCTTTTTAAAAGTTATTGGTGGCGGCACTCATTTCATAGTCGGTCTAAGGAATGGTAAAATATCATTGTACAGAAACTTCGAATTTGAATACATCAGGCAAAATTTTGCGCTTCCATATTTTATTCCAATTTTGGCAAAGTGCCAATCATTCCAATCCTACGCAGGACGGTTAGTTAGCTTTCCTATCATCCTAAAAAACATTTACGAAGTTCCTCTAAATCGATTCCCAAAGGATAGCTCAATTGCAGTATTGGCTGTACCTGCCGAACATTTTGGTATTTATCACAATTCTAATAAAATACTTAAATTTGGTTGGCTTGATACGATATCTTCCAATTTGCGGTCTATTGTTAGTGTGGATACCTTTGCAATAGTCTATGCTTACACTTTGCATCCATGGGGCGAGCGAAAAGCTACATTTAAAATAAATCACATTGATTTTCGGGGAAAGAAGAATATTTTTTGGATATTCGACACTGCAACAGTGGAAATCGTTGAAGTATGCAAACCTTTAACAAATATAATGAAATTTGAATTGATGCCAAAAGTTAACTTCTTTGCTGATTACAACAGAAACGAAGGCAGGATTGAGTTGAAGGTTGAAACCGATAGTACAATTTTTTGTAAATTTTTACTTATAAATATTATTAGTGGCCAAGTGAATGTGCTACTGGAAAGGGAATGTAATCCATCGGAGACTTTGATGTCTCTTGAAGCCCGAAATATTGCTTCTGGATTGTACGTTGTGGTGTTGCAAACTTCTTTTACAAATTTGGCAAAGAAAATGATACTTTACAAATGATTTTTAAGAAATGATAAAAGAAAAATTTGTAAGTGTATGGATTGTATTGTTAATAGCAATACGAGCCTATCCCCAAGCTCCGCACGGCTCGTTTGTCGATTACAAGGTCTTGCCAAATTTAGATACCCTTGTGTTGAACCGAAGTTATGGAGACTGGTGGTTCGGTGCTTACATCAATTTATCATACAACTTAAACTTTGGGAAGTTGTTGATACCGGAGCGACCTTATCTTCCTTTGAGTGATACACTGAACAGATTGCTTTTGCACGAAAGCAAGAATGGAGGTAACGTACTTTTTGGTTTAACCGGAGAATACACACCAAAAGGTTCTCACTGGGGGGGGATACTGCGATTGGCTCTTTTGGAAAACCGATTTGTTAAATCCACAGCTGAACTTTCTAAAGAACATACGTATTCCTTACTTTTAGACTTTAAATCTATAGCCCTCTCGCCATCTGTTAGATACAATTTCTCGATCGAAGGATTGCATCTCTTCGGTGGTTTAGACTTTGAATACTTCTTTGGAGATAAATCACGTTTACAAGAAGTTGAATATAGTGATGGTTCCAGGTTGGTTACTGATTGGGTGTTGAGCGCCAGTCCTCGAAGATTTCGTTTAAATCTACATTTGGGGGCTGGGTGGGATTTGCTTTTCTTGGACATATCAAAAACTGTTCGAGTAAGGGCTAAACCTTTTTTGAGTCTGCATTATGGTACTAGTGTCTTTAGCGGCTATTCCTCAAGTCTGAACACATTTCATCTAAAAGGTGGTGTTTCTTTGCTCTTCGGACCCGATGAAGTACAAAGTGACTATAGGAAATATGATTCAACGTATGTAAAGCCACCAGAGGCAATAGTACAAACTCCTCCAACAACAAGAAGAGGCGTTATGTTCTCCGGCTTTGAAAGGGCACCATTATTTGCTTCTTTGGAATTAAGTGTAGTATCTACTTCTGAAGTTTATGCAGTAGCATCATCAACAAAGGAGGAGGAAATTTCAACAGGAATAAAAATTGCTGAAACACCAGAAAGAATTACAATTAATCCTAATCAAAAAATTGTTTTGCAGGGTTATGCTCGCTCCGGCATCGTTTCGCTTACACCTTCAATGCGAAACACATTGGATGTTCTTACAGAGTTTTTGTTAGCTAATCCTGATTATATAGTTGTTGTCGAAGGTCATTCAGACAACCAAGGAACGCTGGAACAAAATACAGAGCGTGGTAGATTACGGGCCCAAGCAGTCGTCGACTACCTAATCTCCCGAAAGGTTAATCCATCGAGAATTCGAAGTGCATCGCGCTCTTCTTTTTATCCTATTGCAGACAATACAACAGAAGAGGGCCGAAGGAGAAATCGACGAGTTGAAATTTTTCTTGTTAAATAATTTTTTAATTTGGGTTTTTTTGAATTTAAAAATGGAAAAAGGAATAATTTGTATTATCGAGGATAACACGTCCATAGCAAAACTATTCGCAACAGTGCTGAAAAAAAATGGTTATAATGCAGTTGAGTTTTATGATGCAAAAAGCGCGCTTACTTGGCTTGAATCAAATATTCCAATTTGTATTTTAACTGACGTTCTGCTACCAGATTTTAATGGTATCGAGCTGCTTAACAAAATTCGCTCGAACAAGAATTTAGAGAATGTACCAGTCGTTGCTATTACTGGACTTGCCCAGCCCGGCGATGAACAAAGATTGCTCAACTCTGGGTTCGATGGTTATATGTCCAAGCCTATTAACATTCCTTCTTTCGTTTCAGATATCGAAAAAATTATAGAAAACAAAAGAAAACATAATTATGAGCAAAATTGAAGACGAAATTTTGTCTTACGAAACAATTTTGAAACAAGCAGCGAGAAAGAAAAAAGGGGTGTTCACCCTCTCCCGTTCTCTTCCTGCTTATATTATCCTTTTATTTATGCTGGCTCTATGCTTTTTTATTTATTACAACTTTCATCAAAAAGTCAAATCTGACAACATAGCTGCTTTTGATAAAGCAATCAGTTCTGTTTTGACCAGATTTCAAATTGGCTACAATCTACATTTGCAAGTTGCAACATCTATTCGTGGATTATACGATAACTTGGTTCAAGTTGTTAGAGACTATCTTCTGCTTTATGCATCAGTTCCAACTAATACATATAAGTCTATTCTTGGAGTAATGTCTGTACAAAAGGTTCCTCGTGCGAAGGTTTCTGAATTTGTCTATTATGTGCAAGGACAAGGTTACTATGATTACAAAATCAATCCCCTCGTCGACAAGAGCGTTTATTATCCGATAGAATTTATCGTTCCAGAAGAGAGCAACAAAAATATTCGTGGGTTGGACATAAGCTCGGTCGAGCGTTTAAATAATTGGTTTCAATACGCAATTGAAAAAGGTGAGCCTACTGCTACCAATGCTTTTCATTTTCGTGGAGGCGACACATTAAGTATGTTCTTAATTTATCCAGTCTACGACAGAAGTTTTCCAATCGACGATAATAATCAAAGAAGAGAGGCTTTCAAATCTGCCGTTATGGTGGAAATTGATATAAGTACCTTCTTTAAACAATCTCTTGGGGCTCTTGTTCCGAGCGATACCACGATTGTTTTCTACTGTTACCAAAAAGAAAACGATTTGTTGGAAACTCGCTTGTTCAGTTCTTACAACGCAGATATGCTTAAATCGGGATATAAACCTATTCTATCGCAGACCGAAGGATTTAACATTCTCGACAAAAAAATCTACATTTATTTTGCCACTGTCCCAGATTTCGGTGGTTCATTTCAAAAGTATTTACCTTTGGTTGCTTTGGGTGTTTCGCTTCTTCTTTCATTCATTTTCTTTGGATTAATTTTATCGATTACGACCAGTCGTGCTCGTGCAATCGACCTTGCCGAAAGAATGACCCGTTCACAAAGACGTATCTTGGAGTCTACCAAGGATATCATCGCTGTAGCTGGTTTTGATGGTGTCTGGAAAACGATGAACCCCGCATCAACTCAAGTATTTGGCTATGAGCCCACAGAATTAATAGGAATGAAAATCGAT
>JBKBVP010000153.1:0-4517 GCA_046289495.1 Candidatus Kapaibacteriota bacterium
CCAAAATTAAGTCCAGGCAAGATTGCAAGAGACTTGAACGGAACAAAACCATAATCAATTCCAAAAGCAGCATAAGTAACCTCACACTTGAGTCCAATGGTAGTACTAAATGTTTCCTGCTTTTCAACTTTATTAAAACCAGAATAACCAGCAAACCCAACACGAAGATTTGGTATCAATCCAATAGCAGTAAATCCCTGTGCGCCAGATAAATACAAAGGTGATTTGATATTTTCCAAACCTTGACTTTTACTTATTACATTAACTTCGTCTAAATTCAAAAAAAGGAAATTACCTACATAACCACCACCTAAACCAAAATAAGGAGGTTTTTCGATTTGAACATTACTTTCTTCGAACTGAATATTGCTCTGGTCATCTTGTGAGAGAACGATAAAATTCACAATTGTAAAAACAAGCAGTGTTGAGAAAAATTTTTTCATTTATCACCCATAAAGTTCCTTAAAATTACAAAATTAGGGAAAAAAACAAGAAGATTTCTTATTATTTTTGCTTTTCACTTTAAATTGGAGTAACAAATGAATACTCTCTTTTTCATTCTTTTTGGTATTGCCTGGTTTTTGTTCGCATACTTTTGGTATGGAAATATTATAAAGAATAAGGTACTTCGTTCGAACGATTCAATTCCCACTCCATCTCATACACAATTTGACAACAAAGACTACGTCCCAACAAAACCAATAGTTCTTTTCGGTCATCATTTCTCTGCAATTGCAGGTGCTGGACCAATAATAGGACCGATATTAGCTTATTCTTACTTTGGTTGGTTGCCAGCTCTTCTTTGGATCTTAATTGGCTCTGTCTTCATTGGAGCCGTGCACGACTACACAAGTCTAATTACTTCAGTAAGGAACAAAGGATTTTCATTGGTCAATATTGCCGATAAAGTTATCTCACCACGAGCTGGCTTTTTGTTTTCTTTATTTGTGTTTCTTACTCTTTTACTCGTTCTTGCGGTATTTTCCGACTTAACTGCCAGAACCTTGATGGAAGACCCCACAATTGTCGTGCCTACCATAGGATTAATCTTTGTTGCAATGTTATTTGCGATACTACACTATAAATTAAAAGTTAATGTCTACCTTGCAACATTAGTTGCTCTTGTGTGTTTGATGCTTTTGCTTTGGTGGGGTCAAAGTTTCCCAATCAAAGCTTCCTACGAAGTGTGGCTTGCAATTATTTTAATTTACTGTTTTATCGCTGCTATTTTACCAGTTTGGTTATTACTCCAACCGAGGGACTACATCTCTATGTACATACTCGTCATTGGAATGACACTAGGCTATCTCGGAATGATGCTTCTTAATCCCAAAATACAAGGACCAGAGTATTTGGGTTTTATGCACAAAAACATTCCTCTATTTCCGATGCTTTTCATTACGATTGCTTGTGGAGCAATCTCGGGTTTCCATTCTCTGATAGCTAGTGGTACCTCCGCTAAACAACTGGACAAAGAAAGCCAAGGCAAACTTATAGCCTTTGGAGGAATGTTGACCGAGGGCGCTCTCGCATTTTTGGTAATTATAATGACAGCAAGTGTATTGCCATTCAACGGCGATGCACAAAATTCTTTTCTGGGAATTCTTACGAACAAAAATGCAGATATCTTATTTGGGACCGTTCTCGGGGAAACCCTAAAATCACTTGGTATTCCAGTTGTTTTTGGAACTTCGTTTGGAATACTTATGCTCAATGCATTTATATTAACCTCATTAGATGCGGGCACACGTTTATGTCGTTATATTGTTCAAGAGGGCTTTGGTGAAAGATATGGTGGTATTCTAAAAGATAAATATTTTTCCACAGCCATAATTCTTTTATTGACCCTTTTAATATGTTTAAGCGGCAGTTATCAAAAGATCTGGTCAGTTTTTGGGGCTGCAAATCAGCTAATTGGAACGCTTGCTTTATTCGTTGTTACATCTTACTTGCTCGGAATTAAAGCACCGAAATGGTACACATTAATTCCTGCTTTGTTCATGCTTGTAGTAACCGAAACAGCCCTGATTTATCAATTTCTTTTTCTCTACTTACCAAAGATGGATATTGTATTATTGATTATTTCATTTTTACTAATAGTATTGGGATTAATTGTTGCTTACGAGTCTTTGCAAAAAATTTTAAACAAAAAATATATTTTAAAAGCTACAGTTCAGCCAAAAACTTTAGAAAATGCAAAATAGCATAGCAATAGTTGGCTGCGGCATCTCGGGAATCTCCGCTTCAATAGAATTAATTAAGAGAAATATTAAGCACACAATCTTCGAGGCTCGAAACACGATTGGTGGTAGATTCTATTCCTTTTACGACCCAACGTTTGATTTCGAGTTGGATAATGGCCAACACTTTTTCTCATCAGCATATAGTAATTTTTTTTATGTTCTCGATTTTCTGGGTTCTTTAGAAAAGCTGGATTATTCAAAAGACTCAAGAATTTACTTTTACTCCGAAGGTAAACAAAAATTTTGTTTGGAAAAAAAAATCTTCGGTGGAAAATTTGGTTTGCTTGGTGGATTGCTAAATTTAAAAAGTTTACCATTTACATCAAGAATTAAATTACTCCGATTATTTTTGGACTTTATGTTTAGCTCTGAAATACATATTTCGGAACCTCTTAGCGCTTACGAATTGCTTGAAATGAAAAAACAAGATAACGAAACTATCAAAAAATTCTGGGAGCCCGTTTGCATTTCAATTTTCAACAATTCAATTGACAAAATACCTGCTGAATTATTCAAACACACAATCAAACTGGCTTTTCTATCTAATACAAACACCTTGGGATTTCTATACTCAAAAGTCCCTCAATCCCAGCTCTTAAATGAATATTTAAACTTATCAAAAAAGAATGGAATCGAACTCAACCTGAGTTCTAAAATAAATCACTTGCAATTAAAAGGTGATGATTTTATTCTCACAACCAAAGAAGGAAGGGAGTTCAAATTCAAATATGTTATACTGTGTGTTCCTCCAAATAATTTGAAAAAAATACTACCAAATGCTTGGATACAAACGCAAGAGTTTAAATTTTTAGAAAATGTTTCTTTCAATCCTATTCTTTCGATTTACTTAACTACAAAAGAACCAATAATTTCAGAGCCATATGGCTATCTTCTCGGTTCACCTATTCATTGGATTTTCAATAGGAACATTATGCTTAATATACCAAAGCCACAAAATTTCTACAGCATAACTATCAGCAATTCGCATCAGTTCACAAACAAATCCAGCGAAGAAATCAAAAAAGAATTAGTTGCCGAAATACAAAGACACTTTCAAATCAAGCCAGAGATTTTATGTTGGAAACCAATTAAAGAAAAATTCGCTACGGTTAGTATAGACTTGGAGTTTCATAAGCTACGACCAAAACAAGAAACATCCATACCTGGATTATTCCTTGCTGGAGACTGGACCAATACGAAACTTCCAGCAACATTAGAAAGCGCAGCGCTAAGTGGAAAACTTGCTGTCGAAAAATTGTTAAACAATATGGGTTATTTATGACAATTCCAAACATATTAAGTTCATTGAGATTAATCTTAGCTTTCGTAATTGGTTATCTACTCTCTGCTAACCAAAAGCTGCCGGCTATAATTTTAATCATTGTTGCATGGATTACAGATTTGTTGGACGGATATCTTGCTCGACAACTCAATGCCATTTCCGAGCTTGGCAAGATTCTCGACCCACTTGCAGATAAACTTTTAGTTCTCCTTATTGTTATTTCATTGTTTTTGAACAATACAATCACAACATCAACTGGGATTTTTGTTATAATGCGAGATCTTATAATCCTCGGTGCTGGTTTAGTTGCTGCACGCAAGTATAAATTTGTAATTCCCTCGAACATCATTGGAAAAATATCTGCATTCCTGATTGGTCTATGTTTGTTTGTCATATTACTTTTGCCATCTATTAGCATAAAATATTATTTAGAAATAATCATCGACATCGTGGTATTAACCTCTTTAGTTTTATACTCATTTTACTATTTTAGATGGATTAATAAATTGAAAACTTCTTAATTTTGTTTTTTTAAAATGTTTATGGGATTTTTAGATAGATTCAAAGAAAAAGTTTCCAGTTTTTTAAAATCCACTTCGAACACTTTTTCAATTGATAAAGTAAAATCTGGTTTGACCAAAACCAGAACGAACATATTCGAAAGAATAAAGTCTGCAATTGGGTTTGGAAGGAAAATAGATCAGCAACTCCTCGAGGAAATCGAAGAGATACTAATAACAGCAGACATTGGGATAGACGCAACAGAGAAAATATTAGATGCGCTTAAAAGAAACTCCTCAAAATTTAATACTCTCGACAGCGATTCACTCATTGAAATCATTAAACTTGAACTTTTAAATATTTTTGAAACCTCTTCGCAAGAGATAAATTCTAATCCATTTGAAATAAATACTCTAAACCTCCCCCATACAATTCTTGTGGTCGGAGTCAACGGTGTTGGCAAAACAACGACTATTGGCAAGCTCGCATAT
>JBKBVP010000154.1:0-4512 GCA_046289495.1 Candidatus Kapaibacteriota bacterium
TACATCTGCAAAAAAATTGATATTAGTATCGAAACTTGGTGGAAGTTGTAAAAGTAAAAGACCAATTTTTGCTCTTAGGATTTCAATATTGTTGAAGAAGTCATCAAGCTCTGAAAAAACGTTTATCAATCTTTTTTTATGAGAAATTTCCTGTGGGATTTTTATAATGAACCTGAAATTTTCACCAACCGATTTAAGCCAGTTTGAATAAGTTGATATTTTGAAAAGACGATAGAATGTGGAATTTACTTCGACACAATTAAATACTTGCGAATAAAAATTCAACCATTTTCTTTGAGGTAAATCACTTGGATAAAGTATCCCCACCCATTTGGGAAAAGCCCACCCAGAGGTCCCTACATATATGTTCATAAGCTATTTAACGATAGGTAGAATAACAAACTTCGTTAAAAAACTATTGGAAAAGACTAAAAACACCAATGAGCTAGTTTGATTCAATTTAGACTTTGTAAAATTATAATGATTTAATCCCTCCGATAGCTTGATGGTTTCTTCCCCCAAAAAATTTCCCAAAACATCGTAAACCATCGCTTTCAAGCTTTGAACATTTTCAGAAAATAAAACCACTTGGGTTTCTTCTCCATCATTAGCAAAACCCAATATCTCAAAACTTGGAATGAGTTCAAGATGTTTAGAGCCAATTGGACCACACACAGGATATACTTTCAAGAAGCCATCAATTAGATTAAAATAAATTTCTTTCTCGGGGAGATATTTAAAAACTTTTAATACGAGTTCAGTCGAGTCGGGAAACGAATACATACTATTAGCAGAAATAGAAATTGGTATTCCTTGTTTAATGAATTTTTCCAAGGCTTGACCACTTAGAACTACGGTGAGTTCTCCAACATTATGAAAACTGTCTAAATCTATATTTTCAATTTTGCAACCTTGAATTTTAAGTAACCATTTATCAAATTCAACTTTTAACGCAAGCGTATCAAGATGCAAAAGAACATTTGGTGTTAGATTTTCAACATTAATTTCGACACTCTCTCCAGGAGCAACTATGTATTTCCCTATTTTAAATGTTAAATCATAAATTTCTTCAGGAACAACATAATGAATAATTACGCAATCGTAGTAGTTACATCTTCGCGAAATCTCAAAACAAATTGTATCCCAATATTCCCCTACTATATTTCCGAGAACGTTAAATTTGTATTCGTAACTTTCTAAGGGTTTGAGTAAAATATTAAAGGTACTATCGAAAAATAAATTGCTCGAGGAATACGAGGAGAATATTTTAAATGCAAGGTCATTTTGACTTCTATTTTCGAATGTGATGCTCGAAAGCTTCGAAGATCCAACCCATACAGTATCCAATTCCACGAGCTTGGGAGTAATAGAAAACAATGGCTTTACAACAGCACAACGTGCAATCAACGTATCTAATTTTTCGCAAATTGAAAAACCAACAATTAGTGTGTCGACAAATTCTCCCGGTTCCTTTGCACCAATAAATTCAATGACGAGATGTGTTGTATCGGTAGAATTTGGATTAAGTGTTTTATTTAAAAAGTAACTATCGAAATATGCTGTATTAAATTGCTTGATTATTTTTAAAGAATCGGTAATATTTCCGAGATTTGTCAAGAAACAGTTTAAAGATTTGGGGAGTTCGCAAGTTTCCAACTCCCCAAAATCAATAAAGTTTTTTTCAATATATAACTTTGATAAGCCCCAAAAAGCAAATATTGGAACTGTTATGTTTCGAGTAGTGTCCCCGAAGACAAATACAATTTTTGCAGTATCCGACATTAATTTAGTTGGTGTGTAGGATAGAACAATAGCAACTGAGTCTTTTGGTAATATCTCAAAAGGCAAGCTAATATTGGTTTCAATTGAAAATTGTCCATATTGTTGTTCAAGAGCAATATTTAATACAGTGTCTCTCACTTCGGATAGATTCTTAACTATTATCTCTCTAAATTGTTTATCACTATTGCAGTAAATTTTGCCAAAATCAATCAGTGTAGGTTCGACAACTATATTTTTATCAATAATCTCGATAATTACAGGTACAGATATCACAGTATCACAAATTCCAGAAAAGTAAAAATTGACTGTCCCATGAAATTTCCCTTGTTTCCTACCAAAAATATTAAATGAGACTTTCAGAGTATCAAATTGAGTAACTAAAGAATCTGGAACAATTGAATCCAATGCTACAAGGTTTGCAATAGAATCAGTTATACTAATGGAGGTAAGTTTATTCGTATCTCCAGAAGTTGTAAAAAAACTTACAGTAATATTAGTCGAGAATCCTTTTTGTATTTTTAATTTAATACTTGTTGGAGTGGATGTAATATTTGTCCTTATACCTTCCCCTAAGCAAACTATTCTAATGGTGTCTTTGCAATTAAAGGGTATGAAAATAAGTGTGTCGTAGAACTTTCCCGTTTTGTTTGGAGCAAAAGTGAGTTCAAGTTTTAAAATACCATTAGGTTTTAGTGTTATTGGTAAAGAATTATTCACAATGAAAGCACTTCTGTTATTTTGCAAAATGTTTAAGATTAATTCTTCAAGATTACCATCATTATTGATATTAACTTCTCTCCTACTTGTATCACCAATACAAATTCTACCAAAATTCACGTAGGAAGGTGAAAAGTTTATCTTAGGTATAAAAACTCTAATGTTAACTTTTACATAAACAATGTTACGTTTTCCATTGACAGTGCGAAAATCATTATTTTCAATGATTAAAGTTGTTGTAATTATCCCTGCAAAGCTCGTGTCGATATAAATTACTAATGTATCTACTGAATTTGGCAAAATATAATTCTTATATAAATCCTTTCCAGATGACCATCCATACAATGTTAAGTTATTTGTTTTGGGATTAAATGAAAATTTCCTCAAGAAAAGCGTATCATTACCCAGATTAACAACTCTAATTTTAAGTGGTTCCAATCTGCAATATTGTTCTATTTCAATTATTGAATCTGTCTGAATTATAGGAGATACTGAATATACACGAATTTTAAGTAATTGAAAAGTATCGCAAGGTGAAAAACCTATCCTGTAAATTATTTCTTGCCAGCCGGTATCGTTTGGAGTACATTCGAAGTGGAGAAAATTATTTTTCGAAGGTTTGAGTTGAAAAGGGAACAAAGATGTTAGTCTAAACGATTTGTTGTCTATAATTGGCTTTGCATAAGAAATAAACTCGCCTTCGTTATCGGAGCTAACTCTAACAGAAATGGGATATGTAAAACCACACTTCGCTGAGTTTAAAACTATTAAAGTGTCTATTAATCGTGCGGACGGTTCAATTGCGCTTCCTCTTAACGGTATCGATATAGCATCTTGATTTGGATATTGAATAATTAAATTAGCATCCTTTATCCCCTTTGTCTTCGGATTGAAGCTTATTATAATTCTAATCGAATCGCAAGATTGAATAAAAGCAGTCGAACCGGGACTAACGATACTAAAATCACTTTGTTTAGGATTGATTGATATCGAAATTGATGCATCGTTAAAATTAAAACTTTTAAACCAAATGGTATCTAAAATCCTTTCACCTATACAAACTTCTCCAAAGTTCAATGCTTTTTTGTTTGCTACACCTTTTGAATTTGATAGTTTATATATCCCCTCTCCAACGGCCCAACCATTTGATTCATTAATAAACCAAAGGTCATCGAGATTTCCAGATTGAACACCGCAATTTCTTTTCTGCCAAGAAACTCCTCCGCTGGAGGTGTAATAAATTTCACCATAATAGCCGCAGGCCCACCCTCTTTGAGTATCAATCAAAAATGTACCAAACATTGGGACGCCTGTGCGGAAACTGTTCCAAGTGATGCCATTGTTTGTGGTGAATCTCATTCCACCATCATTGCCACCACCAGTGCAAGTCGTTCCAGAAAATGGAACTAAAAATGAAGAACCGATGTTAGTAATCTCCTCTTGCCACAAACTTGGACCACTCGTAGAGAAAATCTGCCAAGTTCTACCACTATCCGAGGTTACCCAAATTTTCCCACTGCTACTTGCATATCCCAGACCATTGGGGTATAACATAACATCGGTCATTCCGGTGTTATCTTCGTTTGCTATAAATACAGACCAATTTGCACCACCATCGGTAGTTAGCCAGAAGTGTTGCAATCTGCCATTACAACCATCTCCAACAAGTAGACCGTAATCTTCATTTAAAAAGAAACAACCCCAGAAAAAAGTTGTGTCCCTTGTTCCAGCTGGGGTAATATCGAACCAAGTAGCACCACCATCAGTTGATTTAAAAATCCCTTCAACACCAGAGACATAGCCTACTTGAAGTGTTGGAAAATGTACACTTTCAAGGTGATATGCATTTATTGTGGTGCCACGCCAAGTGTTGCCTCCGTCTGTAGTGCGTATAATCATTCCATTGAATCCGCAAATCCATCCATAATTAGGATTAGATGGGTGAAAGAAAACATCAAGCCAGTAATTATTACTATAAGGAGGAGGAATATTTTGTACTTTTTCCCAATATTG
>JBKBVP010000155.1:0-4488 GCA_046289495.1 Candidatus Kapaibacteriota bacterium
TCAAATTTATAATTATAGTACGAACTGGAATTGGTCTATTAAAACCAAGATGTAAAAATTCACCATCTTTGGACTTGATGTATTTGGGTGCCCAAGCGCAGGGGGTGAAACCAAAATTGGGCATTACATTAGGTTCGCCGAGAGCTTGTTCAGCGGAGTATTGTTTCAAGCCAAGTTGAGAGGAGTAGGATATCACGTACGAAGCCCATTGTATCTCGGCTGTAAGATTTAAAAAACATAGTAAAAATAAGCAACTAAAGGTTAATAGAGCCTTAGCTATCATAAAGACACTGATAAAGCTTTTTTAACATCCGAAATTGTTTCACATTATGAACTCGTATAATATCGATATTGAAATTTAGAAGCAATGTATGCAAAATTAAAGTTGGCACATCCCTTTCAATGGGGTTTTCAATGTTTAGCGTTTTTCCTAAGAAAGATTTTCGAGAAATGCCAACCAACAAAGGAACATTAAGTGCATAGAAACGAGGTATATTGCGAAGCAATTCCCAATTATGTTCCACAGTCTTCCCAAAACCTACTCCAAAATCAGCCACAATAGATTTAACTCCAAGTTGCCTAGCAAATTGAATTTTGCTTTCTAAAAAACAGTAGATCTCCTCTACAACATTCTGGTAGGTAGGGTTGTTCTGCATAGTTGCCGGCGTACCTTGCATATGCATAATTACAAGAGTGCAATTATTCTCCGCTGCAAGATAAGCCAAGCCTACATCATTTTGCAATCCACTTACATCATTGATAATTGAGGCACCAGCTTCAACAGCCTCTTTGGCAACCTCGTATTTGTTGGTGTCTATTGAAATTACTGCATCTGGCACTTCCTTCCTTATGCCCTCTATGACTGGTAAAACTCTCTTTAATTCTTCGGAAACAGCAACTGGCTGTGCGCCAGGTCGAGTGCTTTCTCCTCCAATGTCTAATATGTCTGCACCATCGTTAAGTAGTTCCAGACCCCACCGAACTGCAGCATTAGAATTAAAGAACAAGCCCCCGTCGGAAAAAGAATCTGGAGTAACGTTTATCACTCCCATAATCTTGGGAAATTTCATAGCAAATCTATTAGTTAAATAACAAAAATATAAAATAAAAATTTGTTAATTACTTTTTAAACATTTTATTAGACAAGTGCTCTAATGAAAAGGGTTCAAGTAATCTGGTTTAGAAGAGATTTGCGATTAGATGACAATTTAATTCTAAACCAAGAATTTAACAATCCATTACTGCCAATTTTTATTTTCGATGTGAATATTTTAAAAAATTTACCAGAAAATGATGTTCGCATAACATTTATCTTCGACCAAGTCCTGAAACTCAAAGAAGATTTAAAGAAAACACATTTAGATTTAGCGATCTTTTACGGTAAGCCAAGCGAGGTGTTTGATTACATATCAAACAATTTTGAAATTGTGGAAATAATTTGTTCAAGCGACAACGACCCTTATTCAATTCAAAGAGACAGTGAAATTTCAAAAAAATTTAATTTGAAAATAGTCTTCGACAACTTCTTAATAGAACCAGCAAAGGTACAATCTAAACAAGGAAGCATTTTCACAATCTTCACCCATTTCAAAAATGCTGTAACATCTATCGTGGATGAATTCAGATATTATAACCCATTTGAACTCAAAAGAGCAAATCTCGCTGAATACGGTTTATATGACAAAATTGTTCAACTAAATGGTGCAACTGCTTGCCAAGCTCCATTGGAAATAGATTCAATTGGTTTTAAAAGGCAAAAAATTAATTTCGAGGGTGCTTCGAAAACACCACAGGAACTTTTGGAGGAATTTTCAAAATCTGTGGCTAAATACAATGAAATACGGAACTACCCCTCCATTCGTGGTACCTCGCTTTTAAGCACTCATTTGAGATTTGGTACAATATCAATACGAATAGTAGCTAAATGGGGTTTAAAACAGAATGCACTTGGATTCGTATCAGAACTCATTTGGCGAGAATTTTTTAATTATTTACTGTTTCATCATCCCGAAACAATTAAAGAAAATCTTCAAAAAAATGTAATAGTTGAGTGGAAAAACAATCCAGAACATATACGAAGGTGGGAAAACGCCGAGACCGGCATACCGCTTGTAGACGCTGGAATAAGGGAATTAGTCGAAACTGGAAATATGCATAATCGAGTACGAATGGTCGTTGCAAGTCTTCTCACAAAAAATCTGCTCATCGATTGGAGATACGGAGAGGAATTTTTTGCAAAACATCTTTTCGACTACGAAATCTCCTCGAATGTGGGAAACTGGCAATGGGTTGCTGGTGTTGGAACAGACCCACGATCCGCAACCAGAATTTTTAATCCTTTTTTACAATCACAGAAGTTCGACCCAAACTGCGATTATATTTACAAATTTGTTCCAGAGTTGACGAAAATTCCCCCAGAGAAAATTCACAATCCAGAATTTATTTTGAACTCTAATATACAAGGCTACGTTAAACCTATAATTAAAGACTTACAAGCATCATCACTAGCCTTCAAAATTTCTTACAAAAGAATCAAATCTTAAAGCAATGAAACTGATTGCTCGAGAAGATTTAAATGTTGAAAATCTCCTTGAAATAATCGAATGCCTTATTTAAGCGAGAACCGTACCACGAAAAATAATCCCCTCGGACTATCATTATGTCCGCATTGGTAAAAAGTTCTTGAAATTCCACTAAATGTCTTTCTCCAAATGGATACGGCTCGGTCGAAAGTAAAACCAGTTCCGGGTCAATATTGATTAAATCTTCCTTTTGAACAACTGGATATCTTGAACTTATTGCAAAATTTGAAGCTAAATTCCTCAGACTACAAATTTCCAGCATTGAGTTTATAAAAGTATTCGCGCCGACAACCATATAAGGTTTACGCCATATAAAGTAAAGTGATTTTTTGCCAAAGTGGATAGATTGAGTTCTATCACGGAGAAATTCCTGCTTCTTGGTTTGAATAGCCTGAATTAGATCTCGTGCCAAAATAGGTCTATCGCAAATCAATCCAAGGCTTTCAATCATTGCAATGGCATCTTCAAATGTAATTACATCGGCTGTCCAAACAGGTACGAATTGTTGCAAGTACTCAACTTGTTCTTTAACATTCTCCTCCCTACTGGCTATAATCAGGTCTGGTTTTAGACTTAGAACTAAATCCAAGTCGACTTTCTTCGTGCCACCAATTTTTGTAATCTTTTCAACTAAGCCTTTTGGTTCGACGCAATACTTTGTTATACCTACAATTTTATCTTTCAAATCCAAATCAAATAATAGCTCGGTAATTGAAGGGACCAGGGACACAATCCTATTGGGAATTTTATTTAAAATCAGTGTATTACCTATTTGGTCGATAAATTTTTTCATAGGCACAACGTGTTCAAATGTAATTTATACAAATTCGTTTTAAGAAATTGCAAATTTTCAACTTTTTTCGAATATAGTATGAGAAAAAAAGAACCAAAGTTAAAGAATGAAAATAACGCGGGAAATAATAATTCAATACCAAGTAAACTTACAATTTTACCTCTTCGAGATATTGTAATATACCCCTATATGATCTATCCAGTTCTTATTGGCCGAGCAAGCTCCATCCAAGCGATTACCGAGGCGATGGAAAGAGACAAATTTATCCTCCTCACAGCTCAGAAAGATCCTACAATCGACGAACCTGATTTCAATGATATATACGAATATGGTACAACCGCCAAGATACTACAAATAGTTAAATTACCAAATAACTTATTGAAGGTATTAGTCGAAGGTCTATATCACTCCAAAATTGTCGAGCCAATCAAAAAAGATGAATACTTATCTGCGAAGATAATTCCCATACAAGTAACTTTCGATGAAAACGACACCGAGTTGTTAGCATTAATTAGAAGAGCCAGCGAACTTTTTTATAGTTACGTGCGTTCGCATAGGTTACTTTCACCCGATATTTACACAGCTTTTGAAAATATCAAAGAACCAATTAGAAAACTTTACTTTGCCTCTGCGAATATTCATCAATCGGTGCAAGTAAAACAAAGGATTCTCGAAAAAACAAACCTCAAAGACCAATATTTTGAACTTAATGCTATTCTTACCTCTGAACTCGAGATTCTAAAAATAGAAGAAGAAATCGATACCAAAGTACAGAGCCAATTACAAAAGACCCAAAAGAAATACTATATTCAAGAACAAATCCGAGCCTTACAAAAGGAATTAGAAGAGGAAGAAGAAGCAATACCAGAAATCGCCCAACTTAAGGAGGCAATAGAAAAAGTACAGATGCCAGAGCATGCGTACAAAAAAGCAATGGAAGAACTCGAAAGATTGAAAAAGACCCCCACAATGTCTCCAGAGTATTCTGTTAATCGAACATATCTTGAATGGTTGACATCTTTGCCTTGGTCAATCAAAACAGACGACAATTTCAGTATCGAGCATGTTAAAAAAATACTTGACGAAGACCATTACAACTTAGAAAAACCCAAG
>JBKBVP010000156.1:0-4469 GCA_046289495.1 Candidatus Kapaibacteriota bacterium
ATTACAAAATGAATGATTTCGCTACTCTAAGTTGGAAAGATGCATCTATTATAACCGTCGACGAAGTTATGATACAAATGATTTTTGAGATTAAACATCGGGAACTATCGCAATTGAAGGGGTTGGTGCGGTTCGATGGTCAGATTTTAGATTATACCAATTTAATTAAGCAAGAAAACAACCCTCAATGCGTCGAACGTGCTGTAGACCAAGCTCTTGTTGTTGCAAAAAGTATCGATGGAAATATTATCCAATACTTCGTCACAGGAATCGATGGGAAATTTGTTCTCGAAGAACTTCCTCCAACTTCCTTTAAAATTTTTATAAGCAAAGTTGGCTACAAAGAAATCGAAGCTACCTACGTAGGGGACTACGAAACAAACTTTGCATTTAATAATAATTTCTACCTTGATAAAGAAGTAAACGAGGTTCAAGAAGACAGAAATCATACTATTCATTTAAATGAACAACATCTGATAATTAGCTTTGATGATGCTTTCGAGTTGAAAAATATCCAAATTTTTGATGTCTTTGGAAACTCACTCCCAATATTGATTTCCAGTTATGGCAAATCTGTGTCAATTGATGTTAGTTACTACTCGATGGGGGTATACTTTGCAAGGATAATAACAGATAAGGATAGAATCTTAACAAAATTTATTATTGTACGATAGTATTGTAAACATCATTAGCCCCGCAATTTTATGCGGGGCTTTTTATTCTGTTGGATGATATTATTTCATTTTCTTAAATATCCTCTTGAAGAATTTCTTTGACGACCAGTTATGGTTGGTCTTTAAATAATCCCTTCCATGAATTCAAAGGAATGTACTTAATTAATTACCAGCTTTTCATTGTGAAGAAGTTTCAACAGTGAGGAAAAAATTCCACTCATAATTTTAATTTTTTAGTCGTAGTTAAATTTTCATAAGTATTGATAAAAATTAAACTTATAATATGGATTATGAAATTATCAAGAAATTAAGCATTAAATCTCTATTAAATTTTTTTCATTAAAAAAAATTAATTGCAAAAACCAAACAAATTTTTTTTATTGCATTTTGATTTTATACTCATCCATTAAAACGAGGGCTTTATGAGGTTGTCGAGAAGAGGTGGATTTACTAAAATGCTTTTTTTAATTATGATCCCAACATTGATGCTCTTCTTAACAACCTCGGAAATAATTTATTCCAAAATAAAATCCAACAAAAGATATAAAAAACCCCGTAGAGTCTACAACCCAGAGAAAACAAAACGAGAGGCTCTCGAAATTCTTAATCAGTCCAGTGCAAATTATTTACTCCAGCTTGCAAATGGTGAGATTGACGAATCTGAATTGATTTTGGATTCTCTAATCATAGACCAAGGTGAAGACCCAATTGAATTGGAATACGAAGACGACAAACCTGTAGATTTAGATGTATTTCGTACAATGTATTTAGGCTATATTGAGGGTGATGAACTTTATGATTTCGGTGGTAAACTGGCTTCTGGGATTAGTCGAAAAAAGGTAATGGAAATCATTTTAAATTGGCTTGGTATACCATATTACTTTGGTGGTACAACAGAGCGTGGGATTGATTGTTCTGCTTTCACAAGGCAAGTCTTTTATTCTTCTGCTAAAATACTACTTCCACGCACTGCAAAGGAACAATATAAATTAGGCGTTGCAGTTCGCCGAGATAAATTAGAGTTTGGCGACCTTGTATTCTTTCATACACGACGTTATGCGTATGTCTCTCACGTTGGAATATATCTTGGTGATAACCTTTTTGCCCACTCAAGCTCCCGCTATGGCGTTACTGTCTCTTCCTTGGAAAGTAAGTATTATAGTTCCAGATTCATTGGTGCTCGTCGTTTAACAGTCAAAGATATTGCAAAGTTGGGAATAGATAATTAATTCAAATAAAGTCTCCTAAGATAGTTTTTAATTGGTTTGATAAAATCTATTAAAAGACTGTTTTTTTGGGGGGCTTCGGTACGAAGAATTATTGGGGTAAGAGGTTTTAAAATTCGTTTTCCTTCGACATTCAACATCGAAAGTGCCAGTGAAAATATCATTGTAGCAAGTAATTTTTTCATTCCCTAAAAATTCCTTCTACCACATTTATTTTCGACGCTTTATGTGCTGGGTATATTGTTGATAAGTACGAAAGTAAAATCGAAACAAGTATTATTGCAACTAAGGTTGGGATGGAGATTTTCATTGGTAGGGAAGAAATTATATATTTCTGCGTATTTAATTTTAACCAACCGTATTCAATTTGTCCAAATGTGAATCCTAACCCGAATAAAGCCCCGACAAAAGTGCTCATAACACCTATTAAAATTCCCTGAGTGTAAAATATTTTTTTTATGTCTTTGCTTTTGGCCCCAAGTGCAAATAGAATTGATATATCTGGCTTCTTTTCTACTACTGTCATATACAAGGAAGCAAGTATATTGAAAACAGCAATTGATATGATAAGCGATAAAATTATAAAAACTGAGTACTTCTCGAATTGCATTGCATTCATAATGTCTTTGTTAAGGTCGTACCAAGTGAGAACTTTGAATTGTGTAAATTGCTTACGTAATGTTTTTGCAAAGTTTTCTACCTGGTTTATCGAACTAAGTCTAATATCTACACCTTGAGTTGTACTTTTAGGATTTTTGAAAAAATTTTTTGCTACACTTTGTGGTAGGAATATGTAGTAATTGTCGTACTGGATATTATTCGTTTGATAGAGAGAACCGACAACTAATTCTACTCTCTTCGGTGGTGTTGAATATGTAATTGATTTATCAATCTCTTCGAGTGTTACAATTGAGAACGCTTCGCCAGGAAGTAGGTGTAGTGCGTCCGCAAGACCGATCCCTATTAGTATATTGCTTTGAAAAATATGGTTGCTCTTGTTAAAGGGTAGGTTTAGTACTGTTTTTTTATTTATAGGATGTTTTTGAAAAACAGAGTCCGCGATGGCAAATAATTCTACTGCTCGTAAACTTTCTTTGTATTGTACTATTGCTTTCATAGAAATATAAGGAAAACATTTCACATCGAGCCTTGCACCAAGTATTTTTAAAATTCTTTCCGTATCGATACTTTGGTTCGGCTTACTTATTATCCTAATGTGTGGGTCTATGCCTATTATTTCTTGCTGTGCAAAATCTCGGAAGCCGTTGAAAAGAGAAGTTACGATTATTAATGCGCAGACGCCTATAGTTATACCGAGCGCCGATAGAAACGAAATAAAGGTAATAAACTGAAACTTCCTAACTGTAAAGATGTATTTTAATGCTATTTTAGTTGTGTAATTCATTGAATTTTAGCTTGTTCGAAAGATTGTCTCTTCTTGTAGCGGTACCAAGCACTGACTATTTTACTCAACTCCACAACAATGATTATACTAAAAGTTGTTGAAAAGACAATTAACCAATCACTAAAGGAGAGAGGCACCGTGTCCATTAGCACATTCATAAAAGGAACATTTACGGCAAAGAGTTGTAAGAATACAGCCAAAAGCATGACTGCTAAGAGGACTAAGTTTTTTGAGAAAGTTACTCTATCCAATTTGTCGTTTTGTGTGTAAGGTAAGTTGAAAAATAAAGACCGGTCGAGCGAGCGGGAATTTTGAACATTCCAAATTTGGAAGAAAGCCAATGTACAAAAGGCGATTGTTCTTGCTTTTTCAAGAGTATGAGGGTCTGGATGAAAAGAGCCACCCAGGTAGATATAAAACAAAACAAGAGTACCTATTGTCATAACAAGAGCAGATATAACAATTCTGTAAACCATTGGCAAAGAGACAAGTGGTTCGTCTTTCCTCCTTGGAGGAAATGCCATTACGTCGCCGTGCTCTTTCTCGAATGCGAGCGGGAAAGTTGAGGTCCCATCTGTGACGAGGTTCACCCATAGCAATTGGGCTGGGAGTAATGGTAATGGAAATCCAATAATAACCGAGGTGGCAATTGTTAGCAAGCCTCCAGCACTTGTGGAGAGTATATATAGAAGAATATGTTTAAGGTTGTTCAGGATAATTCTGCCACGGCGCACAGCTTGTACTATTGTGGCGAAGTTGTCGTCTAAGAGGACCATATGCGCTGCTTCGCGGGCAACATCTGTGCCACTACCCATAGCAACTCCTATGTCGGCTTGTTTTAGTGCGGGCGCATCGTTCACTCCATCGCCAGTCATAGCAACAATGTTGTTATTCAATTGCAATTGCTTTACTATTCTGAACTTATGTTCGGGGACAACCCGTGCATAAACATCGACTGTCGGCGCTATCTTAAACCGTTCCTCGTCCGAAATATTATCCAATTCTACTCCGGTCAAAGCAAACGGCTCTTTGTCTTTTGGAGTGATACCAACTTTGCGGGCAACGGTTTTTGCTGTTTTAACGTGGTCGCCAGTAATCATAACAACTTTGATTCCGGCTCGATGGCAATCATTAACAGCAGCAATTGCTTCCGGGCGTACAGCG
>JBKBVP010000157.1:0-4455 GCA_046289495.1 Candidatus Kapaibacteriota bacterium
TCATTATTTATGCAAGGAGAAACTAAAACATCGCAAGCCGACAAATATAAAGGAACTGTTTCGTAAGGAACAAAGCCTGTGATTATGGTTTGTTTTTCTAAGTTGTCCTTTTTAATTATTTCATCAAGTTTGTTGCGATACTCGCCATCTCCAACAAACAAAAAGATAGAATTTGGTATTTTTTTTGCAATAAGTTTCAATGACTCTGCAAAAAAGGAAATTCCATGATAATATCCAAAAGTGCCAGAAAAGCCAACGACGAATTTTCCGTGTAGGTCGAAATTTTGCTTCACCCAGGAAGCATCAACGTTCGGATGGAAAAGCTCGGGGTCGAAAGCGCAAGGATTTACCACGATTTTCTCCGAGGGTACACCGCAGTCAACAAGTTGTTGTTTCAACTGCTTAGAGAAGGTGAAGATTCTATCGGAAGCAATCCACTCCATTTCCTCTGCCCAGCGAAGTGGATGGGAGAAGTAAAGGCGCCCCCAGTTTTTTTTAATCCAAGAATTGACACCATCGACCTGAAGGAAAAGTGGATAGCCAAATCTTTTTTTAATTATCGCCCCAGAGAAATTGAAGTCGTGGATTACTTTATAAATGAAATCAATGTTGCCAATTTTTTTTAGAATCTTGCTGGTTTCCCGTGTGGATTTGAATTGATAAGGGAAAGAGAAAACCTCGGGGAAGTTTCGAAAAAGCTTACTAAAGGGGACATAGAAATTATGAACTTCGGGAGGAAGTTTTGTCTTGCCACCAGAGATGTTGAATATGGAATGCCCTTGCTTAAGGAATTGTTTTATTAAATTTCGGATAGTCGTGCTTATTCCACCATCGGTCAAAGCACCGAAATAATCTATTCGCCAAAAGAGGATGCGGAGTGTCGGATTATTATTTTTCTCCATACGAAATAATATATGTATGAAAACAACACAATAAGTACGCTTAAAAAAGTTTCGAGAAACAAAAGCGGTATGGTAACGAATAGTGTCTTAAAAAAGCTAAATTTAATTTTCTTGCCAAACTCGTCTAAGATGCAACCGCGCTTTGGTTTTGATAAAAGAATGTAAAGTAGCATAAATGGTATGAAACGTTGAAATTCTATATCTAAACAACCGAAGAGTATTTCGTCGTACCCAGAGCGCACCAGCTTCAAAACCCTCCTGGGCTTTGCTAATTGCTTTTCGCTAATTTTAACTTCTTCGATTTCTTCGAGAATGAGATTATTAGATTTTGCCACTTCATTAATATTTGAATTAATATTTAAAAAAAGTTTCATAAAATTTTAAGCAAAAAGTTAAAAGGATTAATATACGAATTTAAAACAACAAATTTTGGTATAAACAAAGAAGTCAATGTAGGTGAATGGGAGAACGAAGTAAAACAGCGAGATTTATAAACCAATCACAGAAGCGGGGCCGACGAGGCTCGAACTCGCGACCTCCAGTGTGACAGACTGGCGCTCTAACCATGCTGAGCTACGACCCCGAAGTGGACCCAAGGAGATTCGAACTCCTGACCTCTTGAATGCCATTCAAGCGCTCTCCCAACTGAGCTATGGGCCCTTTTATCAAATAACGAATTTTTCGAATGACAAAATTAAAAAATAAAAATTAATTTTACAAGTTTGGTAATTAAAATTTATGTTACTATTTTAGAATTTGTTTTTAATCACGATATCAAAGGTGACAGATGAAAAGGCTTTACGTTATTATTTTTTTATTTTACTTTCTTTCATTGGTTTCCGTCTTTTCCCAGGAAGCTAAACCAAAGGTTCCCAACCAAAGCTGGGGCATTGGAGCTGAACTTCAAACAAGCGACATCTTTGGTGGTACCCTTGCCTACGCAATTAACCCAAATATGCATATTGGTTTAAATTTTGGTTTTATTTTCGATGGCGGTTCCGAAGGTTCCGGCAGTTCCACCTACCTATCATTTGGTCCTTACTTAAAATCTTTCCTTCCCGAGATGAGAATACGCAGTTTTTATCCATTTATCAAAGCACAATTCCTTGTATCAACTGAATCTGTTTCTTACAAAGACCCATTTACCCTATCAACTAAACGAAGAAGCGATACCGAAACTAAACTAATTGGATATTTTGGTTCCGAATGGTTCCCAATCTCTTCACTTGGCATTTATGGAGGTATTAGAGCTATAGAATTAAATTTGGACCCATTTAGCATTAGATTTGGCATTGGCTATCCGACAATTGGGATTGAATGGTTCTTTTAGCATTTTTTGCGTTATTTCGTTTCTTTTTGGAGCATATTTTCTACTTTTCACCAAAGGTTCTAATGAACCAATAGTCGCTATATTTTTTTGCAACGAAAAAATATTCAATTAAATAATCAAATTCAATAAGTACGATATGTTCGGTCGAGTTTAATGTATCGACTTTATAGAATGTTACTTCGCGTTTAGAGATATTCCTTCCAAATCTTTTAAGTTTATCTTCTAATTCAAAAACTTTTTCCAAGTTGACAGAGGTATCTTGCCCAACAAAAAGTTTGCTGGCGCCAATGATATTGTTTTCCTTGACTTCTTGGATTAAAAGAAAAACTAAACCAATTGAATTTTTTGGATTTGGGTCGATTTTCTTCCTTCTATGGTCGGTGAGTTTAATGAGTTCACAACTATTTAATAAAATAAGAAGCCAAAAAATAAGAACTAATTTGGTTTTCATAATCTAAGGAAGTTTATTGTTTCCTTAATAACCAATTCTAAAGGTTCAGTGGAGTGGGAAAAAGGATGTTCTACGCCGAATGTGTGACCAGTTTTTTCAATAACTTTTAACTCTACAAAAGGATTTTTAGATAGCTGTATTAAATTTTCAATTTCTTTTAGGGGAACAGTTAAATCCTCGCGCCCGTGAATAAATAAAACTGGAACACGAATATTTGATAAAAAATTTTCCAATTTGTAATTGTTTTCAATCAAATCATAATAATATGAAACACTTAATTTCAATGGTTGCCCAGTTCGAGTATTAGAAAATGACCATATCCCTTCTTTTTTCCAAAGCTCTACTTGTCTTTCAGTATAACGGAATAGAGTACCCACTGTTCCCAAGAGAACTATTTTTTCAGCCTTGTTGAATTTGGCAGAAAAAATCATTGAAACGGCACCGCCGAGAGATTGGCCAACAAGGTACAATGTTGAAGTGTCGACCTTGGAGGCGGTATCTTCAGAAAAAATGCTTTTCTGGCAAATGTTCTCGACAAGTATTGCCAATTCATTGACTTCCTGAGATATAGTAAAGGTAGAAAATTTATCTACGTCTATGAACCAATCCCGTATTGGGTCGACCAAATCCGTGCTAAAGTTGTATGTAATTGTCAGGAAACCATTTTGGGCAAGTTTCTCGGAAAAATATGGTAGAAAGCCCCAATCCTTATGTCCAGTGAAACCATGAGTAATAATGACAACTGGAAGCAAACCTTCAAAGTTTGTAGAATATTTCACATCACCAACAATAGAATCGTCTTTTTTAATTTGTAATTCAAAACTTTCGGTTCTAATCATATAAAATAATGGTATTCATCTTGCAACTAATCTGACTTTGAAAGTAAGTTCCTTACCAGAACGAATAACCACAACATCGACAACATCGTTGGGTTTGAATTCTCGCAGTATATATGTTAAATCCTGTAAATTTTTTACGGTTTTACCGCCAAACTTGGTGATTATATCGTCCGTTTGCAATCCAGCCTTTTCTGCAGGACTTCCAGCACTGACACCAGAAATCCTCAAACCCAAGGGATTATCTTCAAAATTTGGAACAATGCCAAACCAAACTTTTGAGTATCCTGGTGCTTTGTCTGAAACACTGGTTTTCTCAACGGGAACAACAATGTAATCTGGCTTTTCGTAAGAATTTCCATATCTATCGAGTATCTTCATTGCAAAGTTTGCAACTTTAACAATTCCATCACAATTTATCTTTTCAGCGTCATCAGAAGGCATATGATAGTCGCTATGAGCGCCAGTAAACAAAAATAGCACTGGAATTTTAGAGGAGTAAAAAGATGAGTGATCGCTTGGACCGTAGCCCTCTGAACCTTTGGTTAATAAAAGAGTATCTAAAACAGCAATAGAGTCTACAATTCTGTCGAAAGTTGTCGAGGAACCTGTACCAAACACGTATAATTTATTATCTTTCATTCTACCGACCATATCAAAATTAAGCATCAGCACGATGCTTTCCAAAGGAACTGGTGAGTTTCTAACAAAATGTGAAGAGCCCAATAATCCCTCTTCTTCAGCATTAAAAGCAACTACAATCACAGACCTTTTCAATGGCGAGCGAGAGAGCAGTTCTGCAAGATACAAAATTGCAGCGACACCAGATGCATTATCATCGGCACCGTTATGAATTTGGGGAGCTCTTCCGCGATAGAGTGAATTCTCTGTCCCCCACCCCAAATGGTCGAAATGTGCACCAACAACAATGTATTG
>JBKBVP010000158.1:0-4443 GCA_046289495.1 Candidatus Kapaibacteriota bacterium
GCCTGTATTGTAAGTCATTTTAGTGAAATCCCTTGTCAAAAATTCACTCGCCAGCAAGGTTCTGCCAAGTTTATAAGCAATACCAAAGCCATAAGAAAAAGGCATATCCAGTTTAGATTCAGCTTCGAAAGAAGTATCTAGTGTTAATTCATATATATAGGTTACGTTTCTATTTAAAGTGATGCGATTATTAGCTTCGTAGAACATACCAATGAAGAGCTGATTACTTGGATTTAAAAGTACCCCAAACCGATAACCAGCTCCGGAAAAGTAGTCATTTTCCTCGGTGATGGCAGAGGAGGCATAACTACCCTGGACAAGAGTCCTGTTGTACCTTTGAATAGTACCGAAGTTGGCTACACCAGATATACCGATGTAAAGATAATCAAGCGGTCTAAAAGAAAATCCCAGGAAAGCTTGTGACAAACCACCACCGCCTAAATAATAGTTGCTTCCTCGTAGAACATAGTCATCGATAACCACTTCAACAGGTTTGGCAATGTAATAATTAACAGAGGAATAGGGATTAAAACCAAAAACTATGCTAAAACCTTTGCTGGTATCCACTGCAAGTCCATAGAGTATACCATCAACCTTACCATTGTTTTGCCAAAGGTGCGCTCCTTCTGTTTTGATCAGATTTTGATTAAATCTATAGCCTGCACGAATTCTTGTCTGATTTAGTAATCCCCATAAAGCTGGATTGACCAAGTTGATTGAATTATCCTTTGGTACAGCAATGGAACAACCACCAAGGGCATCATAAACTGCACTACTATTGTGGATAACATCTCCAATACCGTAGATTGAATAATTTGAACCTCCCTGCGCTAAAGCTTTAAAGAGAATGATTGTAAATAAAACAACTGATAAAGCAAATAAATTTTTCATTTCAACAACCTCTTCGAATAGATAATTTTCAATTTGGGTCGCTTCATTGGGTCTGGAGCATCAAAGCCAAAGAAGGCAATTCTATTCAAAGTGCGCATTTCATTCCAATAATATGAATAAAGTAGGATTTCTCCTTTTGCATCTTGCTTTAGCCAAAGCTCGATTGGAGAGGAAACTTTGGAGAAAATCACTTTATCTCCTTGCCTGCGACCAAGGAACGAAATTATTGGCACGCTGTCGAGAGGACTATTTCCAAAGTAACCACCGCTAAATATGGTATCGAGACCACTGCCACCGTAGATTGTATTTTCCGAATCGATTGTCAATTCCAATTGAGCATAATGAATGGCAGATAGAGGCGGTAATTTAGAGACATCAAAACTAAGAGCAACACGATAGGAATACCCGCTTTGAACAACTAAAGAGCGAAGAGTGTCGAATTTCGGAACATCCACGACTGATGCATCTATTGCTGAATGTATATACCATATTCTGTCTGAACCATCAAGATATTTGTAGTTGACAATTAATTTGGGATGCAACACTTTCGATTCTGTTACATACTGAGCACTAATTTGATGAATCGAATTACAATTCGGTTCTGGGGCAATCAATAGCCCCCAGATGGGAATTGAATCCTTGCTCTTCTGTAACCAATCTAAAATAAAATCTTTTTTCAATGGAATAGCTAATTCCTTGATGGAATCCGTTGACTTTATGTTTCCATAAAAAGAACCGAGAGGCATTGGTTCTATTTTGTTATTTGGATTCCAATCGGTAAAAATAGAATCCCAGGTAACTTTATTTGTCCAATAATCTTTTATTAAAAATACTTTGAATGATATGGTGGAGTTGATGGTTTCGCCAAGAGCGTAGTTGGAAAAAGGAAGAACCAAATGCACGCTATCGATTCTCTCTTCAGTCAACCATAGTAGGGTATCTGGCAAGTTAGATTCTTTGAACCGAAGTAATGAAGCAGCGCGGTAGCCGTTCCATCCACCTAAGAAAATTGCCCCTGTGTTGAAAATCTGTGCAAAAACAAATTTTGATTGCCCACCAGAGAAGAATTCAACTGTGTCTGAACTTATTGCAGATACTTCAGTAGTGTCGTAAAGCAAAGAATATGTAATTTCCGTAGGCAATTCATTGCAAGAGTACAAAGCTGCGAAAAATACAATTGCAAGAATTTGGTTCAAAAATCTATTTAATCGCATCATATTACAGAATTTTAACTTTGATAAACGGAAGACAAAAGAATTTATGATTAGAATCAACTGTAATCAATGTTTATTTTAAAAGGCTTTTATAAATTTCAACATATTGTTCTGCTGAATCCTTCCAGTTGAAATGTTTCTCCAAGCAGTTGTTTGTTAACTTATACCATAACTCTTTCTTTTGGTACACAGAAATAGCCTCTTTCAGCTTGCCAATTAGTGCATTTGGCGTGGGCTCGGAGAAGACAAATCCAACGCCTTTTTCTGTGGTTGGCTCGTAAGGTTCGACAGAGTCTTGCAAGCCCCCAGTAGCTCGGACAATTGGAACAGTACCATAAACTATTGAATACATAGCGTTATAGCCACAAGGCTCATAAATTGAAGGCATCAGGAATAGGTCGGAGCCAGCCTCGATTTTATGCGCAAGTTGCTCATCATAAATATTTTTGAAATCGAACTTTTTGGAGTATTTCTCTGCCAATTTGTTGAGCTTTTTGGTTAAATTTTGGTCTCCAGTCCCAAGCAGAATAAGATATAGATTTTCTTTCATTATTTTGTCGAAAGCATCAATAAGCAACTTAAAGCCTTTGTTCTCATCAATGTGGGATATCATACCAACTAATGGGACGTCTAAATTTGGTTCAAGTCCAACTCTCTTTAGCAAATCTTCTTTGTTGCACTTTTTATAAGTCTCGAAATTACTGTTTTGTAGCTTACAAACTATATCATCATCTACCCTTGGGTTCCATTGCCAAGGGTCTATTCCATTCAACACGCCTGCAAAGGAGTTGTTTCTTTCGAGCAGAATTTTATTCAAACCATTAGTATGGCTCTCGTCTTGTAAAGCCTCTTGAGCATAGGACGGAGAAACAGTTGTTATATAATCAGAAAACAGGATACCACCTTTGAGGAAGTTGATTTTACCTTTATGTAATAATTTCTCCTTGAATTCTTCTGGCAAACCAATTTTATCGAAAGTCTCGACGGGAAATTCACCCTGATTTGCAAAGTTGTGGACTGTAAGGACAAATTTAGTCTTTTTAAATTTGTTTGGATAAAGTGCTTTTGCAATTACTGGTATTAAAGCGGTTTGCCAATCATTGCAATGTAGAATCTCGGGGAACCAATTTAAAAGCAAACAAGTAGTAATTACAGATTGAGAGAATAGAATAAACCGTTCATCGTTGTCGGAGAATGGCTTGCCAGAGGTTGGGTCGTTGTAGATTGCTTTTCTTTGGTCAAAGTAGAAGGAGTTAGTTGTAATATAGGACTGTACCTTGTAGCGTTGGTTACTGATTGAGGAAGATTTAACAGTGATTAATTCCTCTTTGCCAGCAATTTTAATGGGTATGTCCACCAATCTTTTGATTAAATGAATTTGATGTTTTCGCTCGGAAATATTACCATATCGAGGCATCATAACTCTAACATCGTGGCCAAGTGCACGGAGAGCAAGAGTGAACGAAAAAGAAAAGTCTGCAACACCACCAAATTTGATGTAAGGGAAAATTTCGCTCGACGCAAAAAGAACGGTAATAGATTTTGCCATTTTAATTTAATAATTTTTCTTAAATTACAAAATTACAAAAAATTTAAACTCATTGTTTACATTGGACAAGGAATTCAAATGAACAATCATTTTGTTGCGTTATTTAAAAGAAATTTCATATTAATAGCTTTTTGAGGGTAAAATGAAAAAAATTCCAAAAGTAGAAGAGATAATGTCCAAAGACCTCTTTACTGTGAATTGGAATGAAACATTAAAGAAAGCATATGATTATATCAGGAAGGAACACATCCGTCACGTACCAGTCGTGGAGTATGGAAAATTCATAGGTATGATTGAAGAAAATCGTCTAAACGAATATCTCACAAAAAAAATATACGACCCAGAGGAGGAACTTGAAGAAGCCGAAGCCTCGAAAATATCGGATTTCGACTATTTGGTTCGAAGAAATATACCAATTCTTTACCCAGAGGATAGCATTTTGAAAGCATTGGAATTATTTTTGAAGAAAAAGGGAGAATGTTTTCCTGTCGTAGACGAAGAAAATAATCTTATCGGTGTTGTTTCATACATAGACTTACTGCTGTATTTGTACAAAGAATTGTCTGAAAAAACAAAATAAAAATGTTTTCAAAAATTCTATCTGCAAGTGTCCTGGGAATTAATGCATTCATAGTTGAAATTGAAACCCATTTAGACAATGCCCTGCCAAACTTTATAATAGTAGGTCTTCCAGATTCCGCAGTGAAGGAATCAAAGGAAAGAGTGATTGCCGCGATTAAAAACAGCAATATCCCATTCCCTGCCAAGAAGATAACGATTAATCTTGCC
>JBKBVP010000159.1:0-4434 GCA_046289495.1 Candidatus Kapaibacteriota bacterium
TCTAACAAATTTTTTCGAGACAAGGATAGAAGACAAAATTGCACCATCGTTTAATTTAAACTACAATTTATTCCCGAATACCACCATAAACTTCTCTGGTCAATTTATGTTCTATCAAATTAAACGATATCATAATATTTTCGACCCAACAGCTCCTGTCTCTGCGACAGAAAGAATTCTTTCCGAGCAGTGGATAAATTTAAATCTTGAAATACTTTCGAGGACAAAACTCTTTGAACCTAAAGTTGGTTTTAGTTATTACTTTCGGAGCGAAGAAAATAATCTCGATAAAAGATTTGAGTTAGATAATCAAACTTTCTCACAACTTTCTTCAACTGAAATCCAAAAAAACAACTATCAAACTCGTCTAAATGCGTACTATATTTTGTATCTTCCTTTCAAAGACAACTTTACCACCTTATCTGGCAATGTAAGCATCTTACGATACGACACCCCATCACCGCTAAACGACGATGATAGGGATGAATTCTCCTTCTTGGCATCGCTTTCGACTAAACACAGGTTTTCAGAATATTATACTTTAGGTTTAACTTTGGATTTGCAGTTAAACCACCTTGTTTTTTTGAAAGCTTCGAAAAGTTCTTTAAATAACTGGAACAGAGTTATTAGGCTCAGTACAAACTCATTTTATAAAACTGATAATTTTCTATGGAAGCCAAACTTCGAAATTTTTTCAAATTATTTGGTTTATGATTTCGAAACAATCAGTGGCAACGTCAAAAGTTACGCTTTTCGACAGTTCACTTATAGAGACTCTCTCGAAATTATGCTTTCGAAGTTTTTAACGTTATCGAACACTCTTGTCTATAAATATTCTGAAAGAGGTAATCTTTATTGGAAAGAATTTGCTATGACAAAAGAATCCAAAATTAACGAAATTTTCATTAAAACAATGTTGAATCTAAGTTACACAGAAAAAATACACTATGGTATTGGAGCAAGGTTGTATAATATAAAACAAACACCATTGAACAAAAACCTTTCGAGAGAGAACTATTTTTACTATTCTTATTCACCAGAAGTTGAGATTAAGTTTTTTTTAGGAAACAATAATATAATATTTTTGCAAGGTTGGTACGAGCTAAAATTTTGGAATTATAAAATTGTTGGTGAAAATCCAAATTTGACGATAACCACAAGGGTAAACTTGTGATGAACAGGAGAGTAAAATTAGAAGTACAAAAAGAATTTACTTCCGATAAAAAAGTAATTACAGAAATAGAAAATCTCCTTAAATCTATCCAAAAGGAAGTTCCCTTCGATAGTAAAAAATTTCACAATATTCTTGTTGCATCAACTGAAGCAGTAATGAATGCAATTCAGCACGGCAATCGATATAATCCCAGAAAAAAGGTAGTTTTTAAAGTTATTGCCGAGACAAATAAAATCATTGTATCTGTTGCTGACGAGGGCGAAGGGTTCGACCCATCCACACTCGAGGACCCTCGCACTCCAGAAAATATTCTCAAAGAACGCGGTCGTGGTATCTTTATCATCAGAGAACTTTCTGATAAAACATCAATTACGACCAGTAAGAATGGAACCATTATAAGAATGGAATTTAATATTAAGTAGATATGAGTGTGCATTTAGAACAGATTCAAAACTCTGCATTAAATTTCACTAAACCTTTTCTTTTTATTGGTGGTACATTCGGTGTGGGCAAAAGTTACTACATCAACAAAGCAATCGAGCACTTAGTATCTTCGAACAGCAAAATTTTGTTCATCAAGTTCGACTTAAGTACTTGTAATCATTTAAATCAATTATCAAATTGCATATTCCTCATCTCAAATTTAAACGGTGTAAGTTTTTTGAAAAACGAATTAAATTATTTCATCGACAAGTACACAAGTGTGATTGACACACTTACCACAAGAAGTGAGCAACTTGCCAAAGCTTTTTACTCTGCCTATAAACTCTATGACTACTACGAAACCGACTACCTCGGTTTTAACCCCTTATATTCAATCGTGACTTACAATGAGGAAGTAAGACAAACTTTTACAAAAAAAAATCGACACGAGAGTTTTGTTGAAGTTTTTTGATGTTCTCTCAGAGGCAATTATATACTCCCTTTTTCAAATTCTTCATCAGAATAACCTAAGAGAGAAGTTAAAAGTTGTGTTCATTTTCGACAACTATGATCAAGCTGCAAGCACAATAGATAATTGGATTTTGAATCACCTTTATAAATATATTGTATTTAAAAGCTTTGTTGAATTCGAATCTTATCAAACAATTGATGGACTTCAGAATAAAAAAGCCAGCGATTTTATCCAGTTTAAGTTCATATTAATTTCTCGTTTCAATTTTACCCTAAGGAAACTTTTGAGCACCGAATCCGAGGACAAAATTGAAACTATCCGTATAGAACCCTATAACGCTGAAAATATTTGTGAATTTCTGGAACAAATAAACCCTAAAATCTCATCTGATAAAATTCTTAATCTGACTTTTGGTATTCCATTTGTAATAGACAAACTAAACAAAGATTTTAATTTTGATATAACTGAAAGAACTCGAAAGGAGTTCTTTGGGTCCATTTACGAAAAGATTATTGAAAAAATCAATCCTCAGTTGCAAGAAACATTTAGACTAATCTCGGTTGCAGATTTTTTTACGGAAGAGACCGTCCGAAGCATACCTGAAAATTATCCAAACTACGAAAGAATATACAAATATTTCGCAAATAACAACGAACTTTGCGTACCGGATAAATACCTTTTGGATGCCCACCAGACAAGGGATAGCTATAGATACTTTTTGACAAATTACTTAACTGAATTCAATGTAGTAACATACGAAAATTACCGAAAAATTTTTTCATATTTCAAGTACAACATCGACATTTTCAAAACATTAAACAAAGAAGAGAGAAAAATTCTTAGAAACATAGCGTATTTAAAAGAATTCATTTTAGGGGAAACTCTTCAAAAAATATTTCAAGAGGATTACCCAAAAATTGAAAAATTTGTCGAAGCTAATCCAACATTCTTTAATCGCAGCAATGAAAAATATAGTCTGCCAGCAGATTTAAGGAATAACCTCATAGAACTTAATAAAATAGTCGACAATGTGCGATTCGAAGAGAAAAACAAATTTATTAGGGAAGTAGTAACAAGTGTAGTTCAAAAAAATAAAAAAGAAATTGAACAGCTCAAGGAATCAAAGAACCAGAACCAAGAAAAAATAAAAAAGATTAATTTTATTAAATCCAAAATCAGTCAAGAAATACAAGAGATTCAAAAGAGTATAGTCTCGAGTGAGAATTACTTGATTGAGCTTCACTCGAGAAAATACAAAACAAATAGAAAATACATCTGGTTGCCTTTCATTTTGCTGACTTTTGTCTCTTTAGCCATTTTCCTTGCAGGTAACAATATCTTGTTGTTTTTTGGGGAGTCAATTAACATAGAATCAATCAAAGGACTTGGTACTGCATTAAAAATTCTCTCGATATTACTTTTTGGAATTTTAATCTACCTTATCATAGATACCTTTGCCTCGAGGGAAAAAAAAGAAGCTATGGAACGGGCTGAAATTTATCTGCGAGAAGAGGAAGAAAAAATTCAAGAACTAAAAGAATGCTTAAATGAATATAAAAACGCCTTGAAGCAATTTGAAAATGAATTACTAATCACATTAAAAGAAATAGAAAACTTAGAAAAAGAAATAAATGAAAAGCAAAAAAATTTAGCTGTTTGGTTTATTGATACAACATAAACAAATGCAAAAGCCAAAATACAGTTTGCATAAATAGATAAGAGCCAATTTGATGATTTTTTTTTGAACATTTTTACTTAAATTAGTGAATTTAAATATTAATCTTGATTTATTGTAGAACAATTCAATGAGGCGATATGAGTTTATTTGGTTACTTTCGCTCAACAATTTTAAGCAAAGTAGTAATGGCAATTACTGGTGCGATATTAGTGCTGTACGTAATTGTCCATACAGCTGGCAATATGTTGATTTACCTCGGCAGGGATGCCTTAAATTCTTACTCTGCTTTTCTACATAGCCTTGGCCCAATCCTTTGGATTATTCGAGTCGTTTTAATTCTTTCTGCAATACTTCACATTATTACTTCAATCAAACTAAAATTTGAAAACTGGGCTGCAAAGCCAAACAAATATGCAGTCAAAAACTATCTCAAATCCAAACTATCTTCACGAACAATGATATGGACTGGAATAATGATTTTATGCTTTGTAGTCTACCACCTATTGCATTTCACATTTCGCACCACCAATCCACAACATTACTATCCTGAATTCTACCAGCCACACAATGCCGTTAGTTCTGTAATTATCGAAAGATTTGATGTATATCGAATGGTTGTACTTGGGTTTCAAAATCCTATAATCTCAATTGTCTACATAGTAGGTGTTGTTTTGGTTGGTTTTCACC
>JBKBVP010000160.1:0-4408 GCA_046289495.1 Candidatus Kapaibacteriota bacterium
GTAAAAAAAAGGGAGCTTTAAACTTTTTATTATTTTTATATAAATTTTTATAAGCTCTTGGTGCAAAAAAAGCCGGTGGTCTACATTGTTAAGACTTTGATAGCGAGTGTGAAAATCGACTCCATCGCGTTAAATCCCAAATTCGAGCCCGGTTTATTTACTTGGAATTAAATAGCTAAAATTTTTTCATTGGAAATTTTTTCTAAAATAAAGAAGTTTATAATTTTTTGTTATTTGTTTTTTTCTTCTTAATTTTGTAACTCTTTGTTTTAATTTTGAGGAACAATGAACTATACTGGACCAAAGGTAAAGTTATCACGTAAGCTTGGTTTAAATTTGACCGCTAAGGCACAGAAATTTACATCCAAGAAACCATATCCACCAGGACAGCACGGAAAGATGAAACGACGCGCCCGAATGTCCGATTACGCACGTCAGTTGTTGGAAAAGCAAAAGCTACGCTTTCAGTATAATGTTTCAGAACGTCAGATGGCTAATTATTTTGAAAAGGCTTCGCGCTTGACTGGTAACACGGGTGAATTTTTGTTGCAGCTTCTTGAATCGCGCTTGGATGCGCTTGTATATCGTGCTGGACTGGCTCCGACCATCTACGCTGCTCGCCAGTTGGTAACTCATGGTCACATATTAGTTAACGCCAAAAGAGTGAATGTGCCCTCCTATTCTGTCAAACCCAACTCTGTTGTATCTTTGAAAGAGTCAAGTAGAAAGCTTCCGATGGTGGTAGATTCAATTCGTAGCGTTCAGCCCCCTCCGTACATAGATTTAATTAAGCCTGAATTTACATTTAGATATTTATACTTGCCACCAAAGGAAGAAATTCCAGTGCAAGTTGAATTGCCACAAGTGGTAGAGTATTATGCAAGATAGTAATTATTGAATTTCGAGGTGAAAAATGGATGTGGAAAATTTGGATAAGATAACTCGTTCGGCAAAGCAAGATGAAGTGGAAAGAAAATGGCTCCTTGTCGATGCAAGCGGCAAGACATTGGGGCGTCTCGCTTCACAAATTGCACGAATAATTCGTGGTAAACACAAACCATATTTCACGCCCCACATCGACTGTGGAGACTTTGTTGTGGTTGTAAATGCCGAAAAAGTCCAAGTCGAAGGGAAGCGAGTAGAGAAAAAAGAATATTTCCATTATACTGGCTATCCCGGAGGCGAAGTTTTCCGAAAATTTAAGGATTTGATAAAAACCAAGCCGGAGTTTGTATTAAGGCATGCAGTGTGGGGAATGTTGCCAAAAAATAGATTGGGTAGGAGGTTAATTAAAAAGTTGAAAGTTTATCGTGGACCAAATCACCCCCATATTGCTCAAAAACCTGAAAAAATTGAACTTCCGTATTGATTTTGAGGGAAATCATAGATGAAAGAGGTAATTGGAACAGGAAGAAGAAAAACATCGATATCCCAGGTGCGGCTCTACCCTGGGACTGGCAAAATTACTGTAAACAATCGTCCATTTGAAGATTACTTTCCGGTGGAATTTCATCGTATTCAAATTATAAAGCCATTAGAAGTTACCAATACACTTGGCAAATTTGATGTTGCTGTCAAAGTAAGTGGAGGCGGTATAAGTGGGCAAGCAGGTGCAACCCAACTTGGAATAGCACGTGCTCTGGTTAATTTCGAAGAATCATTTAAGCAAACTTTGAAAGATTTTGGATTGCTTACTCGAGACCCGCGAATGGTCGAGAGAAAGAAATACGGCCAGAAAAAGGCTCGTAAAAGATTTCAATTTTCAAAAAGATAATCTTTTATACTACCATGTTTCGGGATTGCTTGTGTGTGGGAGCTTTATGCTCTTAAGCAAGCAAGATGAACGAAACAGATGTTCAACACAAAAGGAGACCTTATGCAACATTATGTTTCTATCGAACAACTGCTTGAGGCTGGTGCTCACTTTGGGCACCTCACCCGCCGATGGAATCCCAAGATGGAAAAATTCATTTTCACAGAAAAAAATGGGATTCACATCATCGATTTACGAAAAACTCAAGTTTTAATCAATATTGCGCGAGAGTTTATTTTCAATATTGCTTCGCAAGGCAAACATGTGCTTTTCGTAGGCACCAAACCCCAAGCCAAGACAGTAGTTGAACGCGAAGCACAAAGATGTGGCTCTTTCTACGTTGTCGAACGCTGGTTGGGCGGAATGTTAACTAATTTTACTACTATTCGCCGTAGCATCAAAAGATTGAATACTATAGACAAAATGGAAATTGATGGTACATTTGAGAAGCTTACAAAGAAAGAGAGGCTCCTGCTCGTCCGCGAACGTGAAAGGTTGCGAAAGGTATTCGGCGGTATTGAACAAATGATGACTATACCTTCGGCTCTCTACATCGTCGATATCAAAAAGGAACACATTGCAGTCAAAGAGGCACGCCTGCTTGGAATCCCAATTATTGCTATAGTCGATACAAATTGCGATCCCGAATTTGTCGATTATCCGATTCCAGCAAATGATGATTCAAAAATGACTATTGAGCTTATTTCGAAAGTAATAGCCGATGCTGTATACGAGGGCAAACAAGTTTACGCCGAAAGGTCCCGTGAATTCTTGGCAGAGCCAAAAGTCTCTGAAATAGAAGAAATTCCAACTGATACACCACCAATTAAAACTAAACTTCGACCAAGAAAAGCCAAAAAAGGAGATGTTGGAGTAGGTATTGGTGGCAAAACGCCGAAAGTTGAATCTTTGGAAGAAGAGCAAGGCTCTTAATCCAAAATTTTGATTATTGTGTTAATAATTTAGGATAGAAATGGCAGAAATAACAACAAAAATGGTTGTCCAGCTCCGTGAGAAAACTGGTGCTGGAATGGGCGATTGCAAAAAAGCGCTCCAAGAAGCTAACGGAGATTTTCAGTTAGCAATCGAAATACTAAGAAAAAAAGGTGCAGCTTCGGCAGAAAAACGAGCTGGACGCGAAGCCAAAGAAGGTATTATAGCTGCCACTGTGAGCTCCGATAACAAGATTGGGGCAATTGTAGAAGTTAATTGCGAAACAGATTTTGTGGCACGCAATGAAAATTTCGTCAACTATGCCGAGCTGGTCGCAAATACTCTATTGAACAACGAAGTAAATACTATCGAAGAACTTCTCTCTTGCAAAGTTAACGGAGAGACATTGCAAGATAAGTATAACGAAATTCTTGCAAAATTCCAAGAGAATGTAAGAATTCGCCGTATTGCCAGAATTAAAACAAATGGGCACATCTCGCATTATGTTCATGCCGGAAGCAAGTTGGGGGTGCTTGTAATTTACGACTTTGACAAGCCAGTTGAATTGGACGAAGAATCAAAATCGTCTCTGCGAGATATTGCAATGCAAGTTGCGGCAATGAATCCAATGTTTATCGATAAAGCCTCTGTTCCAGAAGAGGTAGTCCAAAAAGAAATTGAAATATATAAAGAACAAGCCATAAACGAAGGTAAAAAGCCAGAAATAGCAGAAAAAATTGCGCAAGGCAGATTGTCGAAATTTTTCATCGAGCAATGCCTACTGGAACAGACTTTTATAAAAGATGGAAACCTTTCCATTCGTGATGTCTTAACTAAAGTTGAAAATACGCTTGGTTGCAAAATAAAAATTTTGCAATTTGTACGATACTACCTTGGTGAAGTTGAATAAATTTTATGGAAAGTTCGCCCAAATTTAATAGGGTTCTTTTAAAATTAAGTGGTGAAGCTTTGATGGGCGAGGAGATGTATGGCATAGACCCCTCGGCCCTTAAATTTTTTGCCAACGAAGTTTACCAAGTGCACAAGCTTGGTGTGCAAATTGGAATTGTCATCGGTGGTGGAAATATTTTCCGTGGCCTGCAATCTGCAGCTAAAGGAATTGACAAGGTCTCTGGCGATTATATGGGCATGCTTGCCACTATCATTAATTGCCTTGCTTTTCAGTGCGCTCTTGAAGAATTAGGAATAGAAACAAGATTGCAGACAGCAATAACAATGACAAGTGTTGCCGAGCCGTATATCCGAAGAAAAGCCATTCGCCATTTAGAAAAGGGGAGAATTGTCCTTTTTGGTGGTGGTACGGGCCTTCCAAATTTTACGACAGACACCACTGCCGTGCTCCGTGCAATCGATATTGGTGCAGACTTGATAATAAAGGGGACAAAGGTCGATGGCATCTTCGATTCCGACCCATTGAAAAACCCCAATGCAAAGCTGTTGAAGCTTCTCACATACAACGATGCCATTGTTCATAATCTTGCTATTATGGACCAAACTGCTTTTACTCTTTGCCGAGACCACAACATCCCAATTGTTGTACTGAATATCAACGAAAAAGGGAACTTCTTGCGTCTAATTCTTGGCGAGACGGTTGGTTCACTTGTAACAAATTAACAACATTATGAGGTAATTATGGAACTC
>JBKBVP010000161.1:0-4398 GCA_046289495.1 Candidatus Kapaibacteriota bacterium
GGAAGTTCTTCTTGACGATTTTATACCCTTTCCCGATGAGATAATTCTCTGCGGTTTGTTCACCTAATTTACCAATTTCATTAGATTTATTCACTCTTGCTTTTCTTTTTTTCGCTTGAGAGAAGCTGTTCTATTTTTTCAATACGATCAAAAGTATCATCAAGGAAAAATCGCACCTCCGGGGTCAATCTAAGCCTGAGCTTTGTCCCTACTATTTGTCTGAAAGTGGATTTTTCGTCTTCCAGTAAATTTAAAAATGTCTGTGGAGAAGTCTCCCCTCTATAGACGCTTACGTATACATTTGCTATTTGTAAATCTGGGGACATTCGAACTGCGGTAATTGTGGCAAGCCCAGCATTATTTTCTCGCGCAAACTCCGATATCGGCTCGGAAAGTACTTTTTGTACTTCGCTGGCTACTCTTTGGGCTCTGACAGTCAAGTTCCCACCCTCCTAAAACATCTAATTATTTAAAGTTCTTCTAATTTCGACGATCTTGTACGATTCAATTACGTCCCCTTCCAGAATATCATTGAATTTTTCTATCATCAATCCACATTCGTAGCCCTGGTCTACTTCTTTTACATCCTCTTTACCACGCTTCAACGATGCAACTGTACCAGTGTGCAGGAGCAAGCCATCGCGCAGTACCTTCAAATGGTCATTACGACTTATCTTACCGCTTCGAACATAACAACCTGCGACTGTTCCAACTTTGCTAATCTTGAACACCTTCCTCACTTCGAGTGTTGCGGTGGTTACTTCTTGAATATCCGGGGCAAGCATACCCTCGAGTGCAAGCTTTACATCATTCAAGCAATCATAAATTATCTCGTAGCGACGAATTTCAACGGAAAGCTTCTCGGCAAGTTTTCGGGCGCCACCAGTTGTCGATACTTGAAATGCAATAACAACAGCATTGGAGGCAGCCGCAAGCGAAACATCAGATTCGTTGACATTACCAACTCCTTGGTGCAGGAGATTGATTTTTACTTCGTCATTAGATAATTTTACAAGAGCATCGGAGAGAGCCTCGAGCGAGCCCATTACATCGGTCTTCAAAATTAAATTCAATTCCTTAATCTTCCCAAGCTGTATTTGCTTGGATAAATCGTCCAAAGTAACTATATTCTCCCGTCTTAGAGTTTGTTCTCTGCGCACCTGCTGGCGCTTGGATGCAATCTCTTTTGCAATTTGTTCACTTTCGACAACATAAAGTAGGTCGCCTGCTTCGGGCAAATCATCAAATCCTATAATTCTAACAGGTGTCGATGGTCCAGCAGCTTCTATTCTACGTTCACGTTCATCAAACATTGAACGGACTTTTCCATAAGTCAAACCCACGACAAATATGTCGCCAATCTTTAGAGTGCCTTTCTGAATGATTGCTGTTGCGACTGGCCCACGACCACGGTCTAAATGCGATTCAACGATAGTTGCTTTTGCCGGTCTATTGGGATTTGCTTTTAATTCGAGCAATTCTGCTTCGAGCAATATTTTCTCCAAAAGAATATCGATATTTGTGCCAAATTTTGCCGATATCTCTACACATTGGTACGGTCCTTGCCAATCCTCGACCAAAATACCCAAATCAGCTAATTGTTGTCTAATTCTATCGGGATTAGCATCGGGTTTGTCTATTTTATTTATTGCGACAATGATAGGAACATTTGCCGCCTTGGCATGATTTATTGCTTCAATCGTCTGGGGCATTACTGCATCATCAGCAGCAACAACAAGAACAACAATGTCTGTCACCATTGCCCCACGAGCTCTCATTGCAGTAAATGCCTCGTGCCCCGGTGTATCAATAAAAGTAATGAAGCCTTTATCCGGTACTTCTACTTGATAAGCACCAATATGTTGTGTGATGCCACCAGCTTCCCCAGCCACAATGTTTGATTTTCGTATGTAATCAAGTAGAGAGGTCTTCCCGTGGTCTACATGCCCCATAATTGTTACAATAGGCGGCCTCGGCATCAATGCCTCGGGTGGGTCCTCGTAATCCAAATCCTTTAGTTGTAATTCCTTTTCCTCGATAAATTCGACTTCATAGCCATAATCCAATGCTATTACAGAAATTGTATCCTTGTCCAACCTTTGATTCATCGACACAATCAAGCCCAATTCAAAGCATTTTGTTATGATTTCCGAGGGATCCACTCCAACAAGTTTTGCCAATTCAGCTGTCGTAATAAATTCCGTTGTTTGGATGTGTTTCTTTTGTTTCTCGATTTCTTCCAATACTTGTTGTGCTTTTTCGAGCTTCTCCTCTTTACGTTTGTGCCTTATTTTTGCTCGCTTCTTTACATCAGAGATTTCATAACTACTTTGTAAAGTCTCGCGTATATTCTTATTAATCTCCTGCTCACTTGCTTTTATTATCTCCTTATATCCTTTTTTCTTGGTTAATTTCTTGTCTTGTGGTGCTTTAAACTTCTCGAACTTAGTTTTACCACCACGCTTGCGGAGCCATCTCTCCTGGACCAACGGGAAAATTTCCTCCTCCTCGTCGTGTATTTCAATGTGTTTGAACATTTCCTTGGGTTCTGCTTCTTCTAAAACTTCCTGGTCGACAGCTTCGGCTAATGCTAATTTATTCTCCTCTGGCTCTGCTAATTTAATTTCTATACCTTCTAACTTTTGAAGTTTCTTTTCACCTTTCTTTCTTATAGGTTCTGCTTTTGGCTTTTCTCCCTTAACCTCTTCGGCTTTTGTCGTAGTAAGTTCTTTCTTCGCTGGTTCTTCGATTTTCTCGGGTATTTCTACCTTTGTTTCTTCGGGCTTGATTTCGGCAGGCTTTGTTTCGGCTAATGGTTTCTCTTCTACTCGTGCTGTCTGTTCTTTCGATACTTTATCTTGCTGTATTTCTTGCTCCTTTGGTTCAGCTTTTGCAGCTTCTTTCGCCTCTGCTTGAATTTTTTTCTTGTGCTTGTCTTTTGCAGGCTTTGCTGTAAACTTATTCAAATCGATAATATCCCCCACCTTGGGTTCGGAACTCACTTCGGCAACTTCTTTCGTTTTCGAAGCGTCTGCGAAAAAGTCCTCTACAAGCTCCAATTTCTTTTCTACATCGGGTGTTTTCGGTAGCGTCTCTTCAATAAATTCAAACTTCTCCTTGACTTCGACGTGAGGTTTTGTTTCAACAGCTGTTAGCACTGTCTCTGGCGGAGGGACATCCAAAAGAAACTTCTTCTTAAAACTTTCGGCAACTCTTTTCTCCCTAATAAAGCCCTTCAAAAGAGATTCAATCATCGCATTAGTGATTAGCGATGTAGGTTTATTTGAAATGTCAAAACCATTTTTTGCCAGATAATCCACAATGGTATCTTTGCTTACATTTAATTCAGTTGCAACCTGGTGTAATCTAATTTTCTTTTGTTCTGCCATCAATCACTAAGCTCTAAATAATTATACAATACAAAATTATAATTTATTAAAGAAATTATAGTTTAAAATTATTTGTGCATTGTTACTATTTGTGTTTGGGTAGTATCGCTTGAGTTCACGATTGGCTTGTTTCTTCTTGTATTTGTCTCCAAACCTCATCAATTTTTTCTACAACTTTCGGATCCTCTTCTTCATCAAATTCTTTCAACATAATTTCCCTCAGTTCGAGCAAAGTATCTCGGCTCATACCACGAATGCGAAGAACTTTCTCTGGGTCCGAAGCTAAAAATTCTCTTGCCGTCTGAATACCCATTTGCAAAAGTTGATTGTAGACCGAAAGCCCAAGTTCCTCCTTGAACTCACCAAGCTCAATGTCCTCTCCACTTTCTTTGACGAGAGTAATTTGATACCCAGTCAATTTCATTGCAAGTCGGACATTTTGACCATTCCGCCCAATTGCGTAGGGCACTTGGTCGTCTGCAACAATAACAGTAGCATGCCGTACTATGGGGTCGATTTGAACGTCTTTTACAATTGCTGGCGACAGTGCACGAGCAATAAAGACTTTTGGGTCGTCGGAATATTCAATCAAATCTATATTCTCATCGTTCAATTCCTTTACTATTGAGTTAATTCTTACTCCCTTCATACCAACACAAGCCCCCACAGGGTCGACTCTTGGATCGAGTGAGTAAACAGCTACTTTGCTCCTCTGCCCGGGGTCCCTTGCTATTGATTTTATCTGAATTATACCATCGTATACCTCTGGTATCTCGAGTTCGAAAAGTCGTGCTAAAAATTCGTCGCTTGCACGAGAGAGTATTATATCTGGTATACCGCCACTTGTCTTTCGAACTTCTTTTATAATCGCTCTTATTGTTTGATTCTTTTTAAAACGATAAGGTTCATTGGGTATCTGCTCTTCTCTTGGAAGTCGCATCTCAATTTTATTATGCAAGACTAATATGTCGTTCCTTCGCACTTGGTAAACTTCCCCAACAATAATCTC
>JBKBVP010000014.1:0-12064 GCA_046289495.1 Candidatus Kapaibacteriota bacterium
ACATTTACACTAATAGCTCCACGTGAGATTTTCAAGTTACCTTATCCGAGTCCAGCAGAGGATTTCAAATTACCTAATCCTTGGTATCAGGACTCTATCCCAAATCCTTACAGCTGCATTACACCTCTTTGGTCGGATTTCAATCGAGATGGCCGATTGGATTTGTTTCTTGCCAATAATCGTGTGGGTTTAACTTTGTCTGGAAGTTATGTTGAAAGATACTTTCCAGACCAGCTATGGATACAAGACAACGATGGAAAATTTAAAAACATTACCAAAACTGCTGGCTTTACTCAATTTGAATCATTCAGTTCAAATTACAACGCCCTGGGATATTACGATTGCTATGGTGCAAATGCTTGCGATTACAATAACGATGGCTTAATTGATATTTTTGTCGCAAACTATCGACTGGAAAGAGACTTGTTGTACAAAAACAATGGTAATCAGACGTTTACGAATGTTGGTGAGGCTACCAAAGTTCAAGGAGTTCCTACAGCAGACTCCCGATACTTTGGCCACGGCATGGGTTGTGAATGGGGCGATTTTAACAACGATGGATACCCGGACCTTGCTGTTGGAAATCTCGGTCATCCAGATTGGCGTGGTGCAGTTTCGAATCCCTCTTTGATTTACAAGAATGGTGGACCACCAAATTATGTCTTTCAAGAAGTACACCGAGAGATGGGTCTTAAATTTTTTGAAATGAATGCAGGAGTGACTTGGGGTGATTTTGATTTGGATGGATATTTGGATCTTTGGCATGGGCAAATTTCCTACAGAGCAGTTGGCGATGGTGACGAACCAAAGCGCCCGGGGAGAATTTATTTCAACTCTGGACCACCTAACTTTAAACTATTGGATAAGACATGGGAATTGGGTTGTGTAGTTCATGGTCCTTGGAATGCAGTTCGAATCGATATCGACAATGATGGAGATTTGGACTTATTAATTGCAAGTTCACACGAAGGAGTTAGATTATTTCGTAACGATTTGGAAAGAAAGGGTAATTGGGTTGGTTTTCGCTTGAAGGGTAGTCCCGAAAATAATGTAAATATGGATTGTTATGGCTCCAAAATTATTCTTTACGCAAAAGGTAGAAAATTCTATAGGGACCTGATGGGGAGTATCTCGGGTAATCGCTGTAGCCAAAATTCTAATGTATTACATTTTGGTATAGGGGAAGCTGAAATCATAGACAGTTTGATAGTTTTATATCCCAACGGCTTTTCTAAAGTTTATAAAAATATTTTACCAAATCAGTATTATTTAATAAACTTTAATCAAAACCTAATAGCACTGAAATTAGCCACTCCTCAGTGTATTTATCCCAAAAACAATCAATTTGGATTAAGCGACTCCATTAATTTTACTTGGTCGAAAGTATTTCGTGATGTTAAATACCAACTCTTAGTTGATGAAAATAGGGAATTTCGTAATCCAAAGTCTTACTTGGTCGACTCTAACAGTTTAAGTATTGGTGGCTTCACCAAGTCCAAGCAATATTTTTGGAAGGTGAGGGCAATTGCTTCAAACGATACTTCATTTTGGTGTACACCATTTAGTTTTTTTGTCGGGAACCCATTACCCAGCAAAATATCTCTTGTAACTCCATCAAACAATTCCACAAAATTAGAGTTGACACCAATACTCATATGGACTAAGCCAAGTTTTAAAAATGATTTCGAGGTTGAAATTTATTATGAAGTTCAAATATCAGCCACATCGGATTTCAAAGATACATTGTTTGTAAAATCAATGATTAAGGATACCTTTCTTTTTGTCCCAAATGGCATACTTGCACCAGGTGGAAAATATTACTGGCGCGCCCGTGCACTCAATACCGATGGAGAGGGTGTTTGGTCGGATGTATTTTCCTTCCAAACTAATTTCTTGCCCGAGAAAATTGTATTGCTTTCTCCTTTAAATAATTCATCTGATGCCCCACTAAAACCAACTTTTCGTTGGAAGGAGGTGGATAATGTTGATGAGTACATTTTGAGATTGAGCCGAGACTCAAATTTTGATACCATCGAGGTAGAAAGAAGGCTCCAATCAACTTTGTACAAGCATTTAAATGCTTTACAGCCAAATACCACTTATTTTTGGCAAGTGTGCGGTAGAAATAATGTTGGCAATGGCCCTTGGTCGGATACTTGGAGCTTCAAGACAACGTCTGCCTCCAATGTTGAACTCGGATCTTCTAATAGAGTAATTGTAAAGCCTAACCCTTTCATCGATAAACTTTTCGTTGAATGCCCGAAATGTACAAAATACAATGTGAAAATCTTTGATGCAATGGGAAATCAAATTTTAAGTCTAAACACTTATGAAGAAGTTATAGAACTTGATTTACCAAATGTAAATGTAGGGGTGTATTTATTAGTAATTCAAAATAAAAATATTCATTCTTCATATTTAATTTTTAAATTTGTACCTTGACAAATGTATTATGTTTTTTAATTTTGTAATACACTCAATTTAAAAATTGGAGGTTTTTATGTCGAAGTACTTAAAATTTACCTTTACTTCTCTCCTTGTTTTTGCATTCCTTTTGTTATCCAATGGTTGTTCAAACAAAATAACACAGGAACAATTAATGCAATTGCGTGAATTAAGGAAAGAGCAAAGTAGTCTCACTGAACAAATCAATAAGCGAAAGGACGAGAAAACTAAATTAGAACGGGAATTAAACGCTCGTAAGGCAGAACTCAAGGATTGCGAAGGAAGAACGCAATTTGTCAAGGACAAATTGGCAAAGTGGCCCGATGTCTGGCCAGATTGGAAGTATGTCGAGCCAACCGCAGAGCCAACACTTGAATCTGCACCAACGAAAATGATACCCAAAAAGTAATTTGATTAATAATAAAGGAGATAGAAAATGAAAATTATAGTAAAGTTAATTGTTCCTTTATTTAGCATACTATTTGTTGCTTATATAAGTTTTGCTCAGAAGCCAGATGAAGAATTGACTAAAGAGGAAGCCGTTCAACGAATAGCTGAATTCCAAAACATTGTCAATGATTTAAAAGCGAAGTTGCAAGGTACGGACAACGAGGTTGCAAATTTAAGGCAAGAATTAGAACGTACGAATCGGAAATTAACAGATTGCTTAGATGGTTACCTTGGGCTTTTGGGAATTAACCCCGAGACAGGAAAGCCATTTACCAAAGAGGACATGGAGATATTTAAGCAAAAACTTGGCCAGTTAGAAGGGAAAATCCGTGAAATGCAACGCCTTTCGAACGACGAACTTGCCGATAGACGAAATGAAGTCGCAGAGTTAGAAAACTCTTTAAATAAGCTAAGAATGATAAAGCTTTCTATATTGCCGGAATTCTATAATAAGATTATTTCATTAGCCTCGGACATAAGAGGATTGTACCGTGAAAGAAAAATTAAGACATACACCGTTGGCACTTGGGCGGAAAATCGTGATTGCTTATGGAATATAGCTGGAAAGGTGGAAATTTTTGGCGACCCATTCATGTGGTCCCGTATTTGGCAAGCAAATACATCTATCATCAAGAATCCGGATATCATTTATCCTGGTCAACAATTAGTTATTCCACCACCAGGTCCAAAAACAACAGATGAAATAAAAGCAGAGAGAAAATACTGGCGAATGAAAAAGCAAGCTTTGGAAGAAAGTCCAAAACAGAGTGAAGAGAAAGACGCAGGTGCGAGAAAATAATGTGTATATGAATATCAATTTTAACCAAAGCCCCGTCGCTTTCGATTGGGGCTTTTGTATTTTAAAATTTTGTTCAACAATTCATAGGTTCAATGGAATTATCTGAAAGAACAATTCATCTGGAAGATAAGGATTTTCTGTATTTCATCGGGTACAATGACCAATTGATTCAGGCAATTGAGAACAAATTTCACACTCTCATAACCTTGCGCGGTAGTAGTATCATCTTGAAAGGTGCACCCAAAGAAATTGCGTCTATAGAAGCAATTTTTAAAGAGCTTGGTTATATACACAAAAGAAGTGGAACAATCTCGGACAACGACCTTGCCACAGTATTGGAATTGATGGCAGAGAGTCAGGAGGATTACTTTGCAAGCAAATCGAAAACTTCGAAAAATTACGAAGTAGTTGTATACCATAGTGTAAAAGGACCAATTAAAACAAAAACCCAAAAACAATTAGAGTATGTACAGAAGGTTGCGGAGAATGATATTGTATTTGCTATTGGACCAGCAGGGACTGGTAAGACTTTCCTTGCAGTTGCCATGGCTCTTGCAGAATTAAAAAGGAACAGAATTGAAAAAATCATTTTATCTCGCCCTGCTGTCGAAACTGGCGAATCACTTGGCTTTCTACCTGGAGATTTAAAAGAGAAGCTCGACCCCTATCTTAAGCCACTAACCGATGCATTATATTACATGCTCAGTCCAGATAAATTAAAGTCTTATTCAGAGAAAAATGTTATTGAAATTATCCCATTAGCCTATATGAGGGGTCGAACCTTGAGCAACGCTTTCATAATCTTGGATGAAGCACAAAATGCTACAATAATGCAAATGAAAATGTTTCTCACAAGAATGGGTAACAATTCTAAAGTTATAGTAACTGGTGATATCACACAGATTGACCTTCAAAATCCAGAGGAATGTGGGCTGATTAATGCGAATAAACTTTTGCAAAATATCGAAGGAATTGAATTTGTATATTTCGACGAGCGGGACGTCGTTCGCCACAAGCTTGTAGCCAGGATAATAAAGGCTTATCAAAATGAATTGGAAGCGAAGCAACAAAATAAAATAACAAAAGAAAAAAATGATTGAGATCTTAAAAATTGGTTTTATCTCCATATCTTTGCTCGATGTTTTAGATTTTGCTCTTTTATTTGTTTTTTTCTTCTGGCTGTACAAATTATTAAAAGATACTGTTGCAGTTCAAATTTTGTTTGTACTCGTAATTTTGATTTTACTGACCTTTATTTCAGAATTGATAAGCCTGCGAGCAATAAATTGGCTTTTAAAGGCTGTGATGAGTGTTTGGCTCTTGGCTTTTATAATACTCTTTCAGCCAGAACTACGTAGAGTGCTTCTGAGGTTGTCGAATTTACCGATTCTTCGTTTTTTCCTTAGAACTAATCTAACGCAGACAATCGACGAAGTTATTTCTGCTGTAAAAGAGATGTCCGAAAATCACATTGGTGGGTTAATAATTTTTATGCGCTCTCAAAATCTTGAGATGAACATTGATACGGGTGTACCAATTGGGGCTCAAGTTACTCGCGATTTGATACTATCCATCTTCAACCCAAAGTCCCCCTTGCACGATGGCGCTATACTCATAGATGGTTCAACAATTTTATATGCAAAATGCATTTTGCCACTATCCACAATTACGAAGCTGGATGGTCGTTTGCTCGGAACTCGTCATCGGGCTGCACTTGGTCTGACCGAGCAGACCGATGCATTGGTTTTGGTTGTTTCCGAAGAAACTGGTTGGATTTCGCTTGCTGAATCTGGACATCTACTTTTTAATATTTCTAAAAATAAAATCGAAGCCATTTTGAGTGAAAAATTATCCTAATTATGAATCTTAATTTGAACTATATGGATTATAATTTGTTCCGAGAAGCCCGTTTTCAACTAGTGGACCAATTGCGTCGACGTGGAATAAGAGACGAACGAATTCTTTCTGCTATGAATAAAATTCCAAGAGAATTATTTGTCGACCCTGCTTTTGTCAATCAAGCATATGAAGATATAGCTCTTCCAATTGATTGCAATCAAACAATTTCGCAGCCTTATACCGTAGCGTTTATGACTCAGTGTCTGAATCTAAAAGAGTCTAGTAAAGTTTTAGAAGTTGGTACCGGGAGTGGATATCAAGCAACAGTTCTCTACTTGATGGGAATGAATCTTTATACAATTGAACGAATATACGAACTTTATTTGAAATCCAAGAAATTGTTTGATAAGCTTGGCGTTCAGGTTGTATCAAAATGGGGAGATGGTACACTGGGGTGGAAGGAATATGCCCCTTTTGATGGAATTATAGTGACCGCCGCTGCTCCGAGAGTCCCAGAGCCACTATTGGAGCAACTTTCAATTGGTGGTCGTTTAGTGATACCCGTCGGGGACCGCTCCTATCAGGCAATGTTTATCATTACGAAAGTCGGAGACAATCAGTTTAAGCAAGAAGAAGAGCATTATTTTAAATTTGTTCCGTTGATTGGGGAAAAAGGCTGGAGCAATGAAGAAAAATTTAGTTGAGGATTTTATTAATCAAAGATATGTTGTTGCATTAGTTGGTCCAACTGCTATTGGTAAAACAAGCTTAGCTTTGCTGTTGTCTAATGTACTTCCTTTGGAGATTATCTCTGCCGACTCCCGCCAAATTTACAAATTTATGGACATTGGAACAGCAAAGCCCTCGCAAGAGGAAAGAGAAAGGGTACCTCATCATTTCATAGATATTTGTAATCCTGATGAATACTACAGTGCAGGACAGTTTGCAAAGGATGCTTGGAATGTTATCGACCAGATATTTGCAAAGAGCAAGTTACCATTTATTGTTGGTGGTTCTGGTCTGTATATTAAAGCTTTGTGCGAAGGAATTTTCGAGGAGGATTTCACTCCAGAAGAAAAAGCCCAAGCATTAAAAATTCGCAAGGAGCTCTCATTTCTCAGTAAGGAAACACTCTATGCTAAGCTTCTCGAAGTCGACCCAGATACCGCCAAATTGTATCCGGACAAGAATCAAGTACGATTGATACGAGCTTTGGAGTTCTACTTTTTAAAAGGTGTACCTATTTCATTCTATCGAAGAACTTTTCATAAATCTCCCAATTTCAAGCCAATTTACCTCGGCTTAACTTGTAGCAGAGAAAAACTTTATGCCAAAATTGAACAGAGGGTCGACCTTATGTGGCAAATGGGTTTAGTCGAAGAGGTGCAACACCTATTAGACATGGGTTACAATCCGAGGCTTTCTTCCCTAAATACAGTTGGTTATAAAGAAACAATAGATTTCTTAAATAAAAAGCTTAGCCAGCTCCAAGCAATTGAATTGATAAAAAGAAATACCCGACGTTACGCAAAGCGTCAAATAACTTGGTTCAACAAGAACACGAAAATCAGATGGTTTGATGTCGGTGCTCAATTTTTGGAAAGTAGTATACTTGAATTTTTAGTTAATTATAACGCAAATATTTTAGAAAGTTAGTTTTGTTTAAGAGAAATGCAAGATGATGCACAAAATGATTTTTTTAAAAAAGTTTTTTTTGGTTGTTTTAGCACAATTTCTTTTATCTTTTTATACTAATCCGACTTTTTGTCAGAAAGTAATTTTTACAAGCGAGGACTCTCTTAAATCAATTAATTTTCTGCGCAAAAAATTCTACGAAGCTTTGAAAGAATTTGAGCTACAAAAATCAAGCTATGGTATAGTTGTTTATTCATTAGACCGAAATGAATATTATTTTAAGCATAATGTAGATTCTTATTTTATACCTGCGTCATTAACTAAATTGGTCACAACTTTGTCTGCATTGAGTAAGCTTGGGAAGGATTATAAAATTAAAACTTTTATTTACTCCGACGGGGAAATCAATGAAGGTGTACTATACGGTAATTTATACATTTACGGCACTGGCGATGCTTTGTTATCATCTTCGGATTTAGATTACATAGTAAGTGAGTTAAAAAAGTATAACATAAAAAAGATATATGGCAACATATACTCAGACCCAAGCTTTTTTGATGCACAAACAGATAGATTTGACTATAGTGGGGATTTCGATGTTGTTCAAAAAACTCAACCGATAACATCCATAGCAATTGAAAAGAATATTCTTAAAGTTGTAGTAACTGCTGGAGCAATCTACGGAAGGAGCGTTTCCGTGCAAGTCTTTCCTTCATCCGATGCTATTAAGGTTTACAACAATGCTAAAGTTGGTAGAAATTTTGGAGAACAAAGATTCTACAGAAGCCTTAATTACGATGGTTATGGTGGCGGAGCTTTGATTTCTCAAAGGAAAAACTCTCAGACTCGACAACAAGATAGAAGTTTTAAAGTATCGACAGAGAAAGACAAGTTTGGCAACCAAATTATTGTAATTTCGGGGTATCTTCCTGCGGGTACAACGAAAACGTATGAATTTTTTATCGAGAATCCACCTTTAGTTGTCGCTGGCGCTTTGAAAAGAAGACTCGAGTCGGCGGGGTTGGAGGTTCTTGGTAATACTGGAATTGTGCAAACTCCGATGGAAAGATCCCGGCCATTAGCGATTGTTGAACGAAACTTGGTTGAAGTTTTAAAGGAAATGAATAAAGAAAGCGACAATTATCTTGCTGAAACTGTTTTCAAAATTGTAGGTGCTGTGGATAAAAAAATGACAAGTAATAGTAAAGAAGCAGTAAGATACATTTTCTCTTTGATTGATAGTTTGAAAATACCTTGTTCCGATTGCAAAATATATGACGGCTCTGGTCTTTCAAGGCGAAATAGGTTGAGCCCCGAATCTATCCTTCGAATTCTTGTTTTTTTGAAAACAAATCCTAATACTATGTTCATTGATACTTTGCTTTCTGTGGCTGGTTTCGATGGTACGCTAAAAAATAGAATGGTAAACAGTTCTGCTCAAGGAAAGATTTTTGCAAAAACAGGCACACATTCAAATGCCAGTGGTCTTGCTGGATTTGCAAGAACACTAGACAACGAAAGAATTATTTTTGCATTTATGTACAATGGAGAGAAGGTATTCCTATTTAAAAAAGTCGAAGATCAACTATGCAAGATACTTGCGGAGTTTTTCTTTTCTAATACACTTGAATAAGAAATGAGGCAGAGATTTGCTTTTTTAAAAAAATTCTTTATCAATCTCATCTTGGTTTTAGTCTCGGCAGTTATGCTGTTTCCACTATTTTGGATGTTTTTACTTTCGTTGAAACAGTTCCCAGAACAGCATTCTAATTTTTTTAATTTATTATTTGCTCCTTTTACTTTTAAAAATTACATCGAAGCCTTTGGAAGCGATAACTTCTACATTTATATACTCAATTCTTTTATTGTTGCTTTATTTGTCACATCAGGAAATTTAATTTTTTGCTTTTTTGTGGCTTATTCTTTGGCAAGAAAGAAATATCTAATCAACAAAATCATTTTTGTTACAATCCTTGCAGTAATGATAATCCCACAGCATGTCATTATGATACCTCTTTATCGATTGATCGTTAATTTACATTGGATTAATACTTATTATGCTTTGGTTTTACCTTGGGTTGTTACCCCTTTTGGGATTTTTATGGTTCGACAATATATTCAACAAATACCGAAAGAAATTGAGGAATCGGCAAGGGTTGATGGATGTTCCGATTGGAAAATAATTTTTAGAATTGTAATACCTTTGTGTAAGCCTGTATTTATCGTTTTGGGTATTTATATTTTTCTTTCAAATTGGAATTCTTTTCTATTCCCATTTATTTTTACTAATGAGGATGAAATGAGAACTTTGCCAGTTGCTCTGGCATTTTATCTTGGCAAGCAGTCAATAGATTGGGGACACCTTATGGCTGGTGCTTCGTTTTCTGCATTCCCAGTTATTTTGTTATTTTTGCTTTTTCAAAAATACATTATAAAAGGTTTACTCTCTGGTGCACTTAAAGAATAAAAATTGATACTAATTTTCAACTTTAATTTTTAAAATTTATTGTGGAGGGGCAATGAATAACCATAATGCAGATGTCGTGATTATTGGCTCTGGACCGGGTGGCTATGTCGCTGCGGTAAGGGCTTCGCAACTGGGTTTGAAGACAATTTGTATTGAAAAAAGTGAACTGGGAGGAATTTGCTTGAATTGGGGTTGTATCCCTACAAAGGCATTATTGAAAAGTGCTGAATATGCAAACTTCATCAAGGAATCAAAAAACTTCGGTTTTGTAATAAAGGATTATCAACTTGATTTCGAGAATGTAATCAAACGAAGTCGGGATGTGGCAAACAGAATGTCCAATGGCGTGGCATTTCTCTTTAAAAAATATAAAGTTAATCTACTAAAAGGCTGGGGAAGATTCAAAGACAGAAACCAAATTGAGGTTTTGGATGAAAATGGAGTAGTTACCGATTTGGTTAATACCAAATACACGATTATAGCGACTGGTGCCAGACCACGTATGTTTACAGGAATCGAAATCGATGGCAAACGAATCCTTACTAGTAAAGAAGCCATGATATTAAATGAAGTGCCAAAAGAGATAATAATAATGGGTGCTGGGGCAATTGGTGTAGAATTTGCTTACTTTTTCAATTCTTTTGGTTCAAAGGTAACAATCATTGAAATGATGGATAGAATTCTGCCCATCGAGGACGAAGAAATTTCTAAAGAACTGGAAAGACATTTTAAGAAGTTTGGTATTAAAATCATCACCAACTCGAAAGTCGTTTCTGCTAAATCCAACGGTAATAGCGTTGAAGTAGTAATAGTCAAATCTGATGGAAAGGAAGAGAGATTATTATCGGATTATGCTTTAAATGCTATCGGAATACAAGCAAACGTTGAAAAAATTGGTTTGGATACTGTTGGGGTTCAATTAGAGAAGGGCTTCATTAAAGTAAATCAATATATGCAGACTAATATTGAAAACATCTATGCAATTGGTGATGTTGCTGGGCCACCTTGGTTGGCTCACAAAGCATCTGCAGATGGAATCCTCGCTGTCGAAACAATAGCTGGGCTGAAAACCCATCCAATTAACTACAAAAATATTCCCAGCTGCATATATTGTTTGCCCCAGGTTGCAAGCGTTGGTTTGACAGAGAGAGAAGCAAAAGAAGCGGGTTATGACATACGAGTCGGTAAATTTCCATATACTGCAAACGGAAAAGCACACGGCATCGGCGAAGCCCGTGGATTTGTGAAACTCATTATCGACAATAAGTATGGTGAAATTTTAGGCGCTCATTTGATCGGACCCGATGTTACGGAAATGATTGCAGAGGTGACATTGGCGCGTAATTTGGAAGCTACTGCACATAGTATAATTAAAACAATTCATCCGCATCCAACTTTAAGTGAAGCGATTATGGAAGCTGCTGCTGTTGCTTACAATGAATCCCCAAACTTATGATTAAAGTTATTTCAAGATTGGTCGATAACATATACAAATAAGAAGTATTTATAATGGATGTTAAAGGTATAGAATTTGGTATCGCCAAAGATACTTCCTATAAGAACTACAGGAATGAGGATATCGATTCTAAAACCTTAGTTGGAGTTGTATCATCGATTAGTTCCAAAACTGTAAAATTTCCCACACAAAGTCCTAAAGAAAACTCTACTGGCACTTCACCAAAGTTCAGTGGTAAAGAGCTTAGTCCCGAGGAGCAAAGGCGCCTCCAAGAATTAAAGCAGATTGATTCAAAAGTGAGAGCACACGAAATGGCGCACCTTGCTGCCGGTGGCGGCTTGGTGCGCGGTGGTGCAAGCTTTAAATACGAGATAGGACCCGATGGAAAACAATACGCAGTTGCTGGTGAAGTTAAAATAGATATGAGTTTTAATCCCGACGACCCAGAAAGTGCCATCCAAAAAATGCAACAAGTCCGGAGAGCAGCTTTGGCACCGGCAGACCCGTCTCCTCAAGACCGCAGTGTTGCACAGCAAGCTTCGAACATCGAATCTCAAATGAGAGCAAAATTACTGGAAGAAAAAAGTAAAACCATGAGTAAATTTCATAAGGCTTATAAAAATTCTTACACTACCGAGCCCTCAATTATTAACATAAAAGAAAAACAATCGAAATCCGCAAGCGAAACAATTTCAGCCAGCACCATTCAAAGCCTAAAAAGTAAAATAGACTTGGTAATTTAAAAATAAAATTTTCTTAATTTGAATTTTTTTTAAAATTATGCTTAAACTCATTACTTCTCGCTTATACAGGGAGAAAGTAACAATTACTGAAATGATTAAGCTTCATTGCAGGAAAGTTCACAATCACGGCGGAGGGCTTTGCGAGGAATGTAGTGAACTCTTATCGTATGCATTGAAAAGAATTGAATATTGTCCGTTCTCAATTGACAAGCCGGCTTGCAACCAATGTC
>JBKBVP010000162.1:0-4374 GCA_046289495.1 Candidatus Kapaibacteriota bacterium
TCGGTGGTTTCAAGATTAAAATCGATGACTGGGTTTACGATGTAACTTTGAGAAATAAGATAGATTCGTTATTTAAGGAATTGGTTTCGACAATGAAATTTAATTAAAAATAAAATAAGGTGGCAAAATGTTTGAAGTTAAACCTGAAGAAGTCTCGGCAATATTAAGGATGCAACTTTCGGGATTTGAGAAAGAGGAAGATATTTACGAGGTTGGTACAGTTCTACAAGTTGGCGACGGAGTTGCCAAAGTATATGGATTGACAAAAGTTATGGCTGCTGAACTTGTGGAATTCCCTAATAATCTTTTTGGGATGGTGCTAAACCTTGAAGAGGACAACGTGGGCGTCATTCTTTTCGGAGACGACCGACTTGTGAAGGAAGGAGACCTTGTTCGCCGAACTGGTAGAGTAGCTTCGGTCCCCGTTGGTAAAGAGTTGCTTGGTAGAGTTGTAAATCCTTTGGGTCAACCACTCGACAATAAAGGTCCAATTAATGCAAAGAATTTCCTCCCCATCGAAAGAAAGGCTCCTGGGGTTATCTTCCGTCAACCTGTCAAAGAACCCTTGCAGACTGGTTTGAAGATGATAGATGCTCTGATACCAATTGGTCGAGGTCAGCGTGAATTGATTATTGGAGATAGACAAACTGGTAAAACAGCAATTGCAATAGATACCATTATAAATCAAAAATTTACCCACACGGAAAGAGCAAAAGAGCTTGGAATACAGCCAGTTTATTGTATCTATGTTGCTATTGGTCAAAAAGGCTCTACAGTTGCAAATGTTGTTGCTACATTGGAAGAATTTGGTGCTATGGATTACACCATAGTCGTTGCTGCGAATGCTTCGGACCCAGCACCTTTACAGTTCATTGCTCCTTATTGTGGTTGTTCGATGGGTGAATATTTCCGAGACAACGGAATGCACGCTCTGATTATATACGACGACCTTTCCAAACAAGCTGCAGCGTATCGACAAGTGTCTTTGCTTTTGCGAAGGCCACCAGGCAGAGAAGCCTATCCCGGTGATATTTTCTACTTGCACAGCCGGTTGCTTGAACGCGCTGCAAAATATGCGGACGAGTATGGAGGTGGGTCCTTAACTGCTTTGCCAGTTATCGAAACTCAAGCTGGGGATGTTGCTGCTTATATTCCCACAAATGTTATTTCTATCACAGATGGTCAGATATATCTCGAACCCAACCTATTCAATGCTGGAATTCGTCCAGCTATGAACATAGGTATTTCTGTTTCTCGTGTAGGAGGCAATGCACAAATTAAAGCAATGAAAAAAGTTGCTGGTCCATTGAAATTGGAACTTGCCCAGTACCGCGAATTGGAAGCGTTTGCAAAATTTGGTTCGGATTTGGACAAGGCAACTCAGCAACAACTTCGTCGTGGGGCTCGTCTTACTGAAATCCTTAAGCAAAAACAATATCAACCTCTACCGGTAGAAAAGCAGATTGCATTGCTTTGGACTGCGACCAATGGGTATTTAGACGACTTACCAGTCGAAGTTCTTTCTGATTTTGAGAAAGAGTTCTATGAGTTTATGGATAACGTTCGTAACGAGGTCCTCGACTCGATAATCCGTGTAAAAGACTTAACTGATGAGATTGTGACTCGTTTGAAAAAAGCAGTGGAAGAATTTGTTGACGTTTTCAAAAGCAAGCATAATTTGAAATGATACTTCTCACAGGCGGTGCTGGCTTTATAGGTTCTTGCTTCCTTAATTTATTGAATTCTAAAGGTATTTATGATATAATCGTTGTTGACCATTTGGCAAACAGCGAAAAATGGAAAAATTTAGTTGGCAAAAAATTCAAGAATTTTTTCAATAAAAATGAATTTATTCTTTCCTTAGAGCTTAATAAATTAAACAAGTTGAATTTTGATGCAATTTTTCATTTTGGGGCTTGCACAAATACTTTCGAAAAGAATGTAGATTACTTGATTGAAAACAATTTTCGCTACAGCACTAAGCTTGCAGAATTTGCTGCTGAAAACAACATTAGGTTTGTTTACGCAAGTAGTGCAGCTACTTATGGAGCAGGGGAGAATGGCTACGACGACAATTTAATACACGAACTCATCCCGCTCAATGCTTATGGCTTTTCAAAATATTTGTTTGACTGTTGGGTCGTTTCCAATGGTTTGTTGAATGTGTTTACGGGATTACGTTTTTTTAATGTGTACGGACCAAACGAATATCATAAGGGCGAGATGGCAAGTATGGTCTTTAAATCTTATGTCCAGGTGCGGAACTCAGGTAAGGTTAAATTATTCCGTTCAAACTCTCCAGATTTTCCAGATGGCGAGCAAAAAAGAGATTTTATTTATGTAAAGGATGTAATTGATTTGGTTTGGACAATTTTCGAAAAAGGATACACTGGAATTTTTAACATTGGGACTGGAAAAGCTCAAAGCTGGAATTCCCTTGCCAGAGCTGTTTTCAAAGCAATGAATTTACCGCCAAAGATAGAATACTTTGATATGCCAAAAGAAATTGAAAGCCAGTACCAAAACTTTACACAAGCAAAAGTAGACAAATTGCTTTTAAAATTAGGGGAGTATAACTTCACAAGCCTCGAGGATGGTGTTTACGATTACATTAATAATTACTTATCAAAAGATTGGAAATATTTATAGGAACTACTTATGGCAACACTTCGAGACATCAAAAGACGAATGGGTGCTGTTGCAAGTACAGCAAAGATTACCCAGGCAATGAGGATGGTCTCCTCTGCAAAATTGAAGCGAGCACAAGATGCTATTTTAAATGCTAGACCTTATTCAATCCTTTTGAAATCAAACATAGAAAAATTGATTGAATCTATTGGCGACGACTACCAACACCCGCTTCTCGAAAAGAGGCAGAAATCCGATAAGTTTTGTCTGGTGTGTATCACTTCGGATAGGGGGTTGTGTGGTAGTTTCAATTCAAATCTAATTCGCTTTTTGTATAAATATATAGATGAAGAAATTAGAAATACAAATCCTGATGCCGAAATTTCGATAATAAGAATTGGAAAAAGAGGAATTTCTGGCATTAAACGAACGGGTATCAATTACATCAAAGACATTTCAGGAATTTCTGGTCGTGTCGATTTTGAAATTGTCGACACCCTTGCTAAATTTCTTATGGAAGGTTATTTAGAAGCTAAATTCGATAAAGTTATTTTTTTCTTCAACGAATTTAAAAATATTCTTACTCAAGTTCCAAAGACTTTTCAATGGTTACCCTTTGCGAAAGAAGCAAAGATAGAAAGCTATTTCAAAGGAAAGGAAAAGTTGGCACTATCGGAAGAAATACAAACGAAATGGAATTTATTATATATCTACGAACCGGACCCTAAAACAATATTGGACGCTCTGATTCCTTTGTATTTAAAGAATCAGATTCTAAGGATACTATTAGAATCGAATGCTGCCGAGCACGCCGCTCGCCGAATGGCAATGGAAAATGCCACCAATAATGCAAAGGAACTCATTCGCCACTTGGAACTGGTATACAATAAAGAACGTCAAGCAGCAATAACAAAGGAGATGCTGGAAATAGTTGGTGGAGCCAATGCATTGAAGAGAGGGTAGGGGCTAATTAAATGAATCGATTTAATGGCTCTTGTAGTTATCTGGCTCTATATTGAGTTTTTTTAACCAGTAAATTAAGCCTTGATGATTTTTGTATCCCAATACTTTAGAAACTCGATTAATGTTTCCTCTATTTTCTTTAAGTAGTTTTGTAATAATCTCTTTTCTAATATTTACCAATAAATTTTCTAAACCGATTGAAATTGCTTCATTATAGATAAAATCATTTAATTTTTGTTTGGTATTATTTAATTCAATAGTTTGCTTTTTATAATCATCCAGTGTTATTTTATTGCTATCAGAATGTGCAATTAAGCGATGAATCACTTGAAGAAATTCTCGGACGTTCCCTTCCCATCTATGCTCTTGTAAGTAACGAATCAAAAACTCATCAAATTCTATTTTTAGACCCTTTTCAGATAAGAAATGATTGATAATAAGGGGAATATCTTCTTTGCGAGCATTTAAATGTGGTATGTGTATCTCATCACCAGCAAGCCTCCAAAAAAGTTCTTTCAATAAATACTTTTCAATAAGCTCATTAGGTGGATATATAGATGTAGCTATAATTCTGCCGTTAAACCTTATAGGATGGAAGTCATCGCCTAAACGATAAAAAGTTTTAGATTCAATGATTTGAAGAAGAATCGCTTGAATTTCGCGAGGAATGTGGTGAATATCATCCAAAACTATTGTTCCAGTTCGATGAAAAACACCTTCTTTATTCGAAATCGCCCCCGTATATGCTCCCTTTATATGTCCAAATAGTTGAGATCTTATTGA
>JBKBVP010000163.1:0-4373 GCA_046289495.1 Candidatus Kapaibacteriota bacterium
ACCGAAAATGAATTGCACACAGATGAGGAGAGTTTGAATCAAACAACAAATGAAATTACACCCGAAGAGTCTCCATTAGGGTCAAAGGTCGCTTCAGAAATCGATTTAGATATGAATGAATTAAGTGAAGAGTTCTTGTCGGTATTAACCTCTATGAATGCGGAGCGAACACCAGAGGAAGAAGCGCTCGCCCCACAGCAATTAAATCATTACGCAAGCAATTCATATCCCAGTTTAAATCAATTAATTGATGAACAAAAAAGGAAACAATTTATAGAAGAGCTATTCTATTCGATGGAAGAGAATTATGATATTTTAGTTCGCAAAATAGACGAGGCACAAAATCTTGAAGAAGCATTGAAACAGGTGGAAGCGTTTTATAATGAATATGGAATATTTACCGAAATGCCCATTGCAAAGGAATTTATTGAATTAGTCAACAGAAGATTTACTGCTCAAACAAAGTAGAATGAAATTCATGGAGCAAAAATTTACCCTCGCCTTGCTCGGCTAAAAGCAAAATCGATTTATCGGAAACAGTGAAATAGAAATTATTAAACAACTTATGCTCGTATTTTGTTAAAATTTTCATAAGCATTTCAATCATTCGAGAATCAGTTTTCGAGAGATTATTTCCAAAAAAAGCAAGAACATCCACCCTATCAACAGAAAAAACTTCTGTTGCGGAGGACTCACCAATACTTGGGTTTTTCTCACCTGTGGCAATCGCATAAAGATAATTCTGATTAAAAGAAATCTTTAATAACTTGTCGAAGTTGTCATTTAGCAATGAAATATAATAAACAATGTTTTTGGAGTTTAAGTCCAAACTTTTTTTCAAGAAATAACAATCCTCCAAAAGAATCATAGAATTGATTGTTGGAGTAGAAACGTTTAATGAATCGTTTGCGACAATTGTTGTTCCGTGGGAATCGATGTTAAAAGTATTCAAGACTTTAACGGGAATATTCTTAATAACAGCAGGTTTAACAGTTTCTGGATGTAAAACTTTAGCTCCAAAGAAGGACAACTCTGCAACTTCGTCCATAGTAATTGTTTTAATAGGCTTTGCGGAAGGGACAAGTCGTGGGTCGGCAGACATTATTCCGTCGACGTCCGTCCAGATTTGAACCTCGTCTGCATCTACAGAGTAGGCAAAAAGAGAGGCAGAGAAATCGCTACCACCTCGACCCAAAAGAGTGGTCTCCTTCTTCCAACTTCCAATGAATCCTTGGGTGATTATAAAATTATAATTTCGAAAAATTTTAAAAATTTTCTCTCGGTTCTGCTCAATTTTCGGCAAATTAGGCTTGGCATTTGTATGAAAATTATCAGTTTCGATAATCTCTCTTGCATCGAGCAAAAAGCACAGAACCCCTCGAAATAGTAGGTAATGATAAAAAACATTCGTGGAAAGTATTTCACCATACGATAAAATTTCTGCCTTAACTTTTGCAGTAAGTTCATCAAGAATGCGAACACCCTCGAGCAATTGCCTCAGACTTTGCAAAATAAAATTTATAGACTTTATACACGAGGTTGCTTTTTCGGGTTCCCAGAAAAGCTCGAAAATCAATTTTAAATGGTGTGTTTCAATCTCGGTTAAAATTTTCTGATATTCATTACTATCTTTCTGCAAACATGTTTCCGACAGCAAGATCAATTTGTCTGTGATACCGGAGCAAGCCGATAGGACGACTATAGTTTTATCTTTGTTGTTGGCGGTAACTATGTCGAAAGTTTTTTGCATTGCATAAGAATTGGCAACCGAGGTACCACCAAATTTCAGTACTTTAATACCCATCGTTAATTATGTTTAGATTATCTTTTTATCTATTAATTTTGCGATTTCTTTAGCAAAATAAGTTATTATTAGATCTGCACCAGCCCGTTTAATTGCAAATAAGGACTCAATCATAACCTTCTCTTCGTCGAGCCATCCTTTCGCACCAGCTGCTTTAATCATTGCATATTCCCCGCTTACTTGATAAGCGGCAACTGGAACTTGGAAGGCAGTTTTGATTCTGTAAACGATATCCAAATAAAAACTTGCGGGCTTGACCATAACGATATCAGCACCTTCGAGAATATCTTGCTCAGCTTCTCGAACTGCTTCATCAGAATTACGAAAATCCATTTGGTGGGATTTTCTATCCCCAAATTTTGGAGCTCCTTGGGCTGCTTCCCGAAATGGGCCATACAAAGAAGAAGCGAATTTTGAACTGTAGCTCATTATGGGAATATTTTCGTAACCATTTTTGTCCAAAACCTCTCGTATCTTTTGCACGCGCCCATCCATCATATCCGAGGGAGCAACAATATCTGCACCAGCTTTTACCTGGCTATGTGCTATCTTGGCGTAGAGTTCAATAGATTTGTCGTTGTGTATTATTTCGCCATCGAGTATCCCACAATGCCCATGAGAAGTATACTCGCACAAACATACATCGGTGATGACAACTAAATTTTTTACTTTCTCTTTTATCTCTCGAACAGCCCTTTGAATAATTCCATTTTCCGAATACGCATCTGTACCCAATGGGTCTTTGTGCTCGGGTATTCCAAAAAGTATTATCGCTGGTATCCCAAGTTCCACAATTTCTTTGCATTCATCGACAATTACGTCTATCGACATTTGATAAACTCCAGGCATCGAACTTACGGGATTCTTCACCTTTTTCCCATAAGTCACAAACAAAGGATAAATTAAATCGTTTTTTGTTAAAGTTGTCTCTGCTATCATATTGCGAATCATTGGGTTCATCCTTAGACGCCTGAACCGCCAAAAGATGTTCTCCATATTATTTTCCACAGATTTTGAAAATCAAAATTAACACTTTAATTACCAATTGATACGAAATTATTATATTTCTTTTTTTTAATTATGAGGATATAAAAAATGCAAACAAAATCAAATTCATTAAAATTTTCAATTTCGGAAAGAGCCAAAGCCCAACTTCACGAGCAATTAAAAAAACCCACGGAAGTAATAAAACTCGACTTGCACATGCGCGAGCTCGAAGAAATACCCAAAGAAGTATTTTCTTTACCAAACCTCACTGAATTGAATTTAAAAAACAACTATCTTAGTCAAATACCCAAAGAGATAACAGCACTCCGCAAGTTGGAAAAACTAGAGCTTGGCGGAAACAATTTGACTTCCTTTTCAGAATTTATTTGCGAATTGACAAACTTGAAATATTTGGAACTAAGCTGGAATAAAATAGACACACTCCCAGAATGCATAAAAAACTTACAAAACCTCGAGGTATTAATTTTAAGTAATAATAAAATTAAATTCATCCCAGAGGAGTTGGGCAGACTATCAAATCTACAAATCCTTGATTTAAACAATAATGAAATCGAAGAAATCCCCGAAAGCATAGGAGATCTTATTAGTTTGGAGGAGCTTTATCTATTTGAAAACAATTTGAACAAACTACCAGGGACAATTGGTAATTGTCGAAGTTTAAAAAAATTGGAATTGCAACAAAACTATCTAACTGAAATACCAGAGACTATAGGAAATTTAGTTAATTTGGAAAAACTTAGAATTTACAAAAATCAATTAAAGTCTCTACCCTCCTCAATTGGCAACTTGAAAAATCTCATTAAGCTACTACTGTATGAAAATCAAATATCAGAGCTTCCAAATACTTTGGGAAACTTAGAAAATCTCGTTGAATTCGACATTAGTGGTAATGAACTTAAGATTTTACCAGAAACTTTGTTTAATTTAAAACACCTACAGAAGCTATCTGTATCCAATAATTCATTTCCAACGGATTACTTTTACTTGCTAAGAGAGAAATTTCCACAAACAAAAATTGAATGTGACTATTAGAAGGTAAGAGAAATTCCCAAACCAAAAATTTCTTTGTATTGTGTGCGTGGAGCAGTGCTATCAAATTTCCCATCGCCGTTACTATCAATGGGGAATTTTACATCGTCATCATAAATCACTTGTGTGATTAAATTTATCGAAGGTATCTTATTGACCCTGAACAATAGCAAATTTTCCCAATTGACATCAATATTCTGAGGTTTATTTAAATAATTGGTGAATAGCTCTAACTTTGAAGTTATTGTGATGTTTCTTAGAAATTCTATGTCGAAATTTCCTTTTGAGAGAGAAATACGGATGAAACCACCCAACTCATTCTTGAATTTTTTCCCAGGTTCGAGAATATTGCCAATTGAATCGTAAACGGCTGGTCGAACCCCGAAGGTACCCTTGTTTGCAAGCTCATTGTCAATTACTATTGTAGTTCTACCAGTAAATGGTGCAGAGAATACACTTAAATAATCAGCAGGTTTCAAATCCAGACCAACTGCGGTAGTTAGATAGGCTGGAGCAAAGAAATTGGATATCT
>JBKBVP010000164.1:0-4372 GCA_046289495.1 Candidatus Kapaibacteriota bacterium
CGCCTTCCAGTGGAAGGCTACTCAGCCACCGCAGCCATACGCGGTCGTTGAGTGGCGAGCGAAGCGAGCATACCGAAACGACCGCACACCCGTATGAGCGTTTGCTTCGGTACGCTTCGCTACTCAGCAAACGTAATGCGGCGGTCGTTGAGTGGTTCGACAGGCTCACTAAGCATCGAAACGAGGTTACTGAGCCTGTCGAAGTAACCGCACACCCGTACGAGCGTTTGCTTCGATACGCTTCGCTACTCTGCAAACGCGGGGGCTGGGTGTCGTTGAATTTGTATCTAAAATTGTTTATTTGTAAAAATTGTTAATTTTGTTTTTTTATTTATGAGGTAAAATGTCGGTTTCTGCTCTTGATAGGTTTTTGCGGTATGTTAAAATTAATACCCAGTCGAGCGAAGAAAATATAGACCAAACCCCCAGTACCCCCGGTCAATTCGAACTTGCCAACCTGCTTGCCGAGGAACTCAAAAATTTAGGATTGCGCGATGTCGATGTAGATGAGCATTGCTACGTAATGGCAACAATCCCCTCGAACTTACCCAAGACCCACCCAGCCTATGGAAAAGTGCCGTGTATTGCATTCCTTGCACATTTGGATACCTCGCCCGAAGTCACTGCTGAAAATGTAAAGCCACAAATAATCGAAAAATACGATGGTAGCGATATTGTTCTACCTGCAGACCCAAGCGTAGTCATTCGTGTAGATGAAAATCCAAATTTAAAAAAATGTATCGGGCATACGATTGTCACAACAGATGGAACAACCCTACTGGGAGCGGACAATAAAGCAGGGATTACAGCTATAATGACCATGGCAGAGATTTTGACAATGAATCCTCAGATTTTGCACGGAGATATCCGGATTTGTTTTACCCCGGACGAAGAAATTGGTAATGGCACGAAATACCTGAATCTGGAGAAGCTCAATGCAAAGTATGCTTACACAGTCGACGGCGATTTACCCGGGGAGCTCAACAAGGAGACATTTAGCGCCGACCAAGCAATTGTGACATTTATTGGAAGGGACATTCATCCCGGCACAGCAAAAGCAACCATGCTCAACTCGATTCGTATTGCCGCAGATTTTATCTCTCGTCTGCCAAAAGATATGGCTCCCGAAACTACAGAGAATTACGAGCCATACATACATCCTTATGTCTTGGAGGGTGGGGTCGGCAAAACCACTTTAAAACTTCTTCTGCGGGACTTTCGGACCTCGGGCCTCGACGAACAGAAGAAGTTACTTGCCAGTATAATCGATGAACTGAAGAAGATTTATCCAAAAAGTGAAATAACGTTGGAAACTAAATATCAATACCGAAATATGCACGACCATTTAATGAAGACACCAGAAGTTTTGGATAATCTTTGGGAGGCTGCGCTACGTAGTGGGGTTGAACCTTACTGGAAACCTATACGTGGCGGTACAGATGGTTCGAGATTAACAGAGATGGGAATACCGACACCGAACATCTACACCGGCGGCAACAACTTTCATAGCAAGACTGAATGGCTATCGGTCGATTTTCTAAATAAATCCATCGAAACTCTTGTGAATTTAGTCCAAATTTGGGTTGAAAAATCAACACAATAAAGGTGCAAAAATGACATTTGAGCATCAGACAACGGATTCTGCGATTGGTTTGCCCGAAAATGCGCATCGCGAGCTAAACCCCGGCGAGGTTTATCGTCCAATATTACAGCCCGAGTATAAATTTCCCGAGTCGACTTTCTATTCGGTGGCTCTCGGTTTGTTGATGGCTATGATCTTTTCCGCAGCAGCAGCCTACTCTGGATTGAAAATAGGACAAGTGATGGAGGCTGCGATACCAATTTCGATAATTGCCGTTGGGATATCCGCAGCGGCTCGAAAAAGAAAGGCGCTCGGGCAAAATGTAATCCTACAATCCATTGGTGCCTCCTCTGGGGTAATTGTTGCTGGGGCTGTCTTTACAATTCCTGCGCTTTATATCCTGAAGCTCGATGCATCGTTTTTCCAAATTTTCTTTGCTTCGATGCTTGGTGGATTCCTTGGAATCCTATTCCTTATTCCTTTTCGTAAGTTCTTTGTAAAGGAAATGCATGGGAAATTCCCCTTTCCCGAAGCCACTGCAATTACAGAAATATTGGTAACTGGAGAAAAAGGTGGGAAAAGTGCTGGTGTGCTTGTTACAAGTGGCATCATTGGTGGATTGTACGATTTTTGTTTCTCTACTCTACATCTGTGGAAAGAGACTTTTACCTCGAGAGTAATACCTTTTGGGGCAGTGATTGCAGAAAAGTTTAAACTGCTCTTCCAACTCAACGTTAGTGCAATGATTTTCGGCTTTGGCTATTTAATTGGTTTGAAATACTCTTTGATTATCACGATTGGCTCGCTACTTTCTTGGTTTGTTTTGGTGCCATTGATTAATCAAATTGGTCAAATTTCAGCTGTCGATGGTGTGAATATGTTTTCGATGATGCCGCCAGAGCAGATTTTCTCTCAATATGTGCGCCCAATTGGTATTGGTGCTATTGCAATGGCTGGAATTATTGGTATTCTAAAATCGTATAAAGTTATTGGCAATGCCTTTTCGATAGCAATCAAAGGCTTTAAAAAAACAAAAAAGACTACACAACTTTACTCGGACGAACACTTAAGAACTCAGAAAGACATTCCAATGCATCTTCTTTTGGTGTTCATCTTTTTAACTATTCTTGGTATATTTTTCTTCCTTTTAATTGGGGTAAATATTACGCTATTGCAAGCAGTAATTGCTCTTTTGACAGTTGTTATTATATCTTTCCTTTTCACTTCTGTTGCTGCAAATGCTATTGCAATAGTAGGGACTAATCCTGTCTCGGGAATGACATTGATGACCTTGATATTGTCTTCGTTAATTCTAACCCAGGCTGGTCTCTCTGGCAAGGAAGGAATGGTGAGCGCATTGATAATTGGCGGGATTGTATGCACGGCACTTTCAATGGCTGGAGGTTTCATCACGGACTTAAAGGTAGGATATTGGATTGGGTCGACACCTTTGAAGCAAGAAAGTTTCAAATTCTTGGGTGCAATTGTATCTGCAGCAACCGTCGGGCTTGTGATATTTATTTTAAACTCTTCGTACGGATTTACAAGGGAGGGCTATGTGCGCAATCAGAACTTATTCACCCAAGAGGAGCTTAATCGTATTGATAACGGCATAGCAAGCCCAGAATTACTTGAAAGATATACAAAAGCATTGAACGCTGCGGAACCACTGGTCGCACCGCAAGCAAATGCAATGGCAGCTGTAATCAAGCCATTGATGTCGCCAGAAGCCAAAGTTGATTGGATATTGTATCTGGTAGGAGTCTTCCTTGCTTTATTTGTTAATTGGCTGGGCATATCCCCATTAGCGTTTGCTTTGGGAATGTATCTGCCATTGCCATTGAATACTCCGCTCCTTGTCGGAGGCTTGGTCTCCCATTTTATTCAAAAATGGACGAAAGACGAGAAATTGAAAAATGCCCGAGTGCAAAGAGGAACTTTGATAGCATCTGGCTTTATGGCTGGAGCCTCCCTATTTGGTGTGGTTGGAGCATTGTTGCTCTTCTTCAAAGTCCGTTTATTTGAATTGGTAGGTAGCTGGGGCGAGAGCCACGGAGCAGAATGGCTGAGCTTGGTAATGTTTGCTATTTTGGTGTTGTATTTCGTAATTGACACCCTATCGGCAAAAGTCGAGTAATAATGAATATCGAAGAAAACCAAAGAACCAAGAATAAAAGGTTCCGTAGTATCATAAACATTTTCATTTCTGTAATCTTGCTAATTCTATTGGTTTATCTGTCGCTCAGAGGTCTTGATTTGTCCACTTTGGGCAAATACATAATTTCGGCAAATTATTGGTGGGTGTTGCTATCGGTACCTGTGGGATTATTATCACATTGGGCAAGAGCTTTGCGATGGAGAACGATGCTGAAGCCGATATCCAATCCCAATTCTGTTTGGAATCTTTTTTCTGCAGTAATGGCTGGATATGCTGTAAACAACATCATACCCAGAGGCGGAGAATTACTTCGACCTTATTATTACAGCCGTAGAGAGAAAATCTCTTTTACGATGACTTTTGCCTCTATCGTGGTGGAAAGATTTATCGATTTGATATCACTTTTAATGGTTTTTGTGCTGGCTTATTTCTTCTTTCGTCAACAATTGAAAGCAGCTATACCAAATTTACATATAGAAAACATAATCTATCCAACGATATTTATCATAATCATCGGTATTCTAAGCTTTTATAAAAAGTGGGTGGACTTCCTATTGGTTCACTTGGTAAAGCCAGTCTCCAAAAAAGTATACCAAAAATTAAGCGAACTATTCAAGAAGTTTTTTCTTGGC
>JBKBVP010000165.1:0-4362 GCA_046289495.1 Candidatus Kapaibacteriota bacterium
TTGTATGTGGCTACAATTTCTTATTTGACAATGCAGAAGTAAAAATTTTCGACCTCAATGGAAACCAACTTGCTTCCTACAGTTTCGATGGAGAAAATTTACCATATTCTAAAAATTTGTTTGACTGTGCAGAGGACTCGTTCAAAATCTTAACAACTGGTTACAATGGTTCAGTTTTTCTTTATGACAAATATGAGCAAAAATGGGAACACATAGCCGTCGACTCTCTTAGCGTTTTCACAAAATTAAAAACCTTTTCATTCAAGACCAACCAAGGTATCACAAAGGTTGGTTTCCTTTTGGGTGGTAAATCTTTTATGAGAGCTGAGAAGATATATTTTTCCAATCCAATTTTCAAAGATTGGCAATTACTATATGATTTTGGAAAGGCTTTCAAATGTAACGAAGTCATAGACTTTTGGTTTTACAATTGGAGTATCGAAGATACTTTCCCACAAGGATTTGTTATTTGCTTTATCGACGACACACTTACAATATTTGAATCCAATCCCGATGAACAAAATTTTACCCAAATATATACAGAACAAACTCCAAGCCAGCCACTTGGAATTTTCGTCTCCGAAATTGACAAAACAATAATTATTCCTTTTGATGATGGGAAAATTCTAAAAAGCAATAACCTCGGGCAGACTTGGAAATACGAAGAGAACAATGTTGGTAAACAAATCCTTTCAGTTAAATTCTTTAAGTATTTGGACAAAAATTTACTTCCCGAGATATTCCGTACAAATGTATTCATCCTTGGTTTTGGTTCCGACGGATTTATTGCTCAGTATGAAGAAGAGTTAAGTTTGCAAGTTGAACCAAGTTTTCACGAACAAGATTGCGACTTTGATGAATTTCGTGTATACGATTTGTTAGGCAAAGAGATTGGAAAATTTGATAAACAAGATTTTGAGAAGTGGCATAGTTTACAAAATCTCTTGGATGGAACATATTTGTTAATAAAATTTCTCAAAGGAATCCCCTGTGGTTCAATAATTTACAACTACAACAAAAAATTTTTAAAGAAATGCGACTTTTTTAAATTTTAAGTGTTTATACCTTTAAGAAAAAGTAAAATTGCAAAAAGTTCTTTGAGAAATGGTAGTGTCGTCGTTACAATTAATGTTTTGTTAATGTTAAAAAAATTTGTTATTTTAAAATTTTATTTTAAAAAAAATTGAAAATTATGGAATTAACTGGTAAGAAAGTTTTAGTGCTCGGTGGCTGGGGGCTTGTTGGCTCTGCCATATGTCGGGAATTGATGAAATATCATCCAGCCAAAATTTATGTTTCGTCGCTACGCAAAGTAGAAGCAGAAGAAGCTGTCCAACAATTACAAAGTGAGTTCCCAGATTTCGACTCAAGCATATTCGAAGCGAAGTGGGGAAACATCTTTGCTCGCAATGAGTGGAAAGATTTAGACTGGAATGAAGTTCTTAGCAATCCTACATATCGCTCAATTGCAATCGATGACATCTATAATGAACTGGACTCGGAAATTTTGAACAACTCGGCATTGTACACCTTAATTAAAGAATGCAAACCAGACGTTGTTATCGATTGTGTAAATACTGCTACTGCTATTGCATACCAAGATATTTACAAAAGCGTCAACTCTGTGCGAAAATCTATCTCTAACGACACGCTTAACAATGAAATTGTTGAAAGATTGATTTCAAGTATTTACATCCCGCAATTAATTCGACACATTCAAATTCTTTACAGCGCTCTCTGCGACTTCAAAGTCAGTATGTATGTAAAAATTGGAACTAGCGGCACCGGCGGTATGGGTTTAAATATCCCTTACACCCACAGTGAGGAGAGACCATCGAGAGTCCTATTGGCAAAATCTGCAGTGGCTGGAGCACAAACACTATTGTTATATCTTATGGCAAGAACACCTGGTGGACCACTTATCAAAGAAATTAAGCCCACAGCTGCTATCGCCTGGAAGAGAATTGCCTACGGAAATGTTATTAGAAAAGGTAAACCCATCCAAATTGTAGACATGCCATTGGAAAATGCAAAAATTATTGATAAAAAATTTGTATTTTCCGACATCGATGGCGTGGTTGAAACATCCAACGTACTCAAATCTGTTTTTATCGACACCGGCGAAAATGGTATTTTCTCTCGTGGTGAATTCGAAGCAATAAGCTCTCTTGGTCAAATGGAAATCGTTACTCCAGAAGAAATTGCAACTTACGCTATTTTTGAAATAATCGGTGGCAATACAGGCAAAGATATTATTCAAGGCTTGGATGCATTTTCTCTCGGACCAACTTATCGTGGCGGCTTCTTACAAAATTATGCTGTTAAACAATTAATTGCTCTGGAAAAAGAAAATAATGTCGAAAGTATAGCCTTCGAGCTTTTGGGTCCCCCGAGACTTTCGAAACTTCTCTACGAAGCCAACTTATTAAAGCTCATAGCAGGTAGTATCAAAAATATACTTAATTTTACCTCCGAAGAATTATCTCAAAAAGCATTTGAAATAATAAGAGAGAATAACAAATTACGTTCTCAAATGTTATCAATAGGTTTGGTAATACTTCTGCCCGATGGTAAAAGCTATCTACGAGGGAAAGAGGTAAAAATTCCGAAACAGAATGGGCTCCAAGAATTGGAATTCACAACAGAGAACGTAGAAAAATGGTGCAAGGAAGGATGGATAGATTTGCGGAGTAAAAATTTTGAACTGTGGAGGAACAGAATAAAATCCATATTTTCCCAAATTGAATCACAAACCCAAAAAGATACAAGTAGCCGTTATAATTATACTTTGCAACATTGGGATAATTTTGAGAATATATCTGAGGGCAAAATCGTGGCTTGGCTTTTCGAAAACGAAGACAATGGATGGAGATTCAAACGATAGTTAATTATGTTGTATTTATTACATCAGTTTATTATGTTCAACAATTTTAAGAGGTATAATCAATGAAACAACGCATTCTCATTCTGGCTCTCTTTTGCACATTCTTGCTTGGCAATTCACACATTGCCATGGCAAATAACAACAAAAATCCTGGAGACGACCCGCTCCGAAGAAGCCAACTTTTTGAACCAATCCCATTCTACCAAAACACTAGCTACCCGATGCCATTCACCCCGCTAAATAACCCAATAAACCAACCTGCGGTGTCCACAGGTTACTATTTCGTCGATAGTGATGACGACGCTCCCGATTACTGGCGACCCAGCGTTATGGTTTACGATACAAACGAGGAAGCTGGCCTATGGCGGAGAATTGTTCCCGGAGCCAGAATTCTTCCAAGAGAATTCTGGACAGATAATCCCGACGAAGGCTTAAGATTTTTCCGCAACCCAGCATACCCCTCGGATGGAAACTTTTGGGAGAATCCAACAGACTCCACCGACGATGCAATTGCCGGTCCTATACCAATCGGGTTTAACTTTTACTTTAACGGAATTCGATACGACAGTTTTTATGTATCCACGAATGGTGTAATCGCCCTTACAAACCGAAGGTATTTCTATGATAACGCTGGAAACCGAACAATACCGACTGGAGCTACCACAGCTTACGACCCAATGAGCATGGATTGGTTTGCTCTTCCGCATTATGGAGATGGGTTGAATGACCTAACCCCAGATGACTGGGGGTATAGGTACGTTGTACTCGGCAATGACCGAACGAATCCTTTGGGAGGAATTCGCGCTCGTGGCGGTGCTCTTGGTGGACAACAAGCTCCAGCATTCATTGCTGGCTATAGAGCGGCATTAATTGCACCATTCTGGGGCGATTTACATCTTTCTCAGTTTAATAAGGTCACTGTAATGCCCGAAGATTTTGGAAAGGTATATTTCAAACGTACTGCTACTGCCGATAGGTTAATAATTTACTTTGTAAATGCTGCCCCAAAAGGCCTAATGAATACTCCATATGGACCATTTACTGCTCCTACCAACGGACGCTTTGGCGAGCAAAACTATGTCGCTGCTAATGCCCAGGTAATTCTTGACAAGAGAGACAGTAGTATCACCATAGTTTATGAAAGATTCGACGGTGTTGCTGTTGTTGGTGGTCGAGCAGTACCATCCTATGTTGTATTCCGTTACAACACAACCGTAGGGGTAACTGGCTTTGCAAGACATATTAATTACGGTCAAACTGGTGGACCGACCTATCCCTGGGCTGGCGAATATCAGCAATACACACACTACTTTATGAAAATGACCGACCCATATGTATCATATCCAAAGAATGGGCTTGCTATAAAATTTAAACAATGGAAAAACACGTGTCGTGTAGTTGCCATCGAATATCGCATTCGAAAGCAACAACCAAATGCCCCACTTGACTTTACAGAAAAAGTACCAGCAAACAAAGTC
>JBKBVP010000166.1:0-3126 GCA_046289495.1 Candidatus Kapaibacteriota bacterium
ACAATCTTCTCTCCATACTTCGAAAGTATTAGCGTAGATTTGCTTATGAATGATACAATCTTGGTAAAAAAAATCCAACAAAATATACGCACTCAAAAATTCAATGATACTATCTTGCTAAGTATTAAATCTCTTGACGTAGGTAGTTACACAATTAGGGTAAATGTTAAACTAAAGAATGGAAACTTTTTTTCTCAAACAAGAAATTTTGTTCTCTATAGTTCAGACTCACTTTTAAGCGTGCACACAAGCAAAATTGTTTCTGCTGTTTATCAAAGTAAAAATTTACCAGTATATATTTCTCAAACCAAACAACCAACATTTTGCAATGTAAAAATATTTAAAAATGATAAACTGCTTAATGATGCAAGTGATAATCTATATTCCAAAGAGCATTTTGTTGCATTAAATTTAAAACATAGTGAAGAAATTAAAAATTGTCTGATTGTAGTCGAGCATAGTACAAGAAATAACCTTCGATGGATTGATACACTTATATTTTCACCTACTATGTCCTTTCGTCAAAAGTCAATTTTGCCTAAATTTAGCGCTCTTCCACTTTCATATATCTTCCCAAGAGTTGTCAGCTTGCGCCAGTTAGAGACAAAAGGTTTGCTAATCAATTCCTACAAAAATCTGGAGTGGTATAATTTAGAATACTACGAATTTATTGATTCCAATTTTATTAAAACTTCTGAATTTCCAAAGCCAATGATTCCGGTAGATATTGGTAATTCAAATGATAACTTGTATGATGAAATCTTATGCACCAGTTTCGGGCAGACAGTTGTATTCGAACCGAAGAGAAATAAATCGTTTTTTGAAAATATAATTTTTCAAAGTAAAGCAGACGAAGTATTATGGGGAGCGAAGTTTTTTGACTTTGATAAAGATGGGAAGGACGAGATTATTTGTTACAATGACGTTTCTATTTTGGTTTACAAATATGATAAAAACAATTACTATATTAGTCATAAAATTTTACCTCCAGACACTTTGGGTATATTAGGAACAAAGCCAAATCTACAAATTGCAGATTTTGATAACGATGGTAATTTTGAAATTGCGTTTTTCACAACTACTGGTTTTTTAGTAGTTTACCAATACAGTTCGGACGTAGGTTCTTTTGATTTGGAATATTTTAAAAAGTTAGACGTAGATGCATTTTCAGTTCTCTCCTGTGTAGCAAAATTGAGTTTGGATAGAAAACCTCAACTGGTATTCATTGCTGGTGTAAATGCTCTTTCGGAAGAATTTACGTATGAGTATTCAACTTTGTGGAAGCTTCAATATTTAAACTCTATCGGAGTTAATTCATATGAAGTAATAGAGGGGTTATCATTTTGGGGTTCAAGAATTGGTGCAACTCCGCAAGGTTTGTTCTATCGTAATGGGATTTCAAGTGGAAATGTTGATGGAGACGATAGAGAAGAGCTCCTCATCTCGTTATTCCCTAATTTTTACATTCTAAATTATGATAAGAATCTATTCAATCTCATTTTATGGTTGCCGTTTGTTTATTCCAATTCTACTATAGTTTATGATTACGACAATAGTGGTAGTAATGAGTTTGGTACAGTTCAATGGGATGGGCTGCGTTTTTACGAGCTGATTTCAGAAAGATACCTTGATGCTCCAGCAAATGTTGATGGTTGGATTGATTTGAATGACTCAATTTATTTGAAATGGGACATAGTCTACAATGCAAATAAGTACCCAGTTTTCGAATTAGACAAAAACTCGGGCAATCTTCGCTTAATTGGTACTGCAAGTAAAAATGAATTTGTGACAGTAAAAAATTATCTAAACTTAGACCGTAGGTTTGTCATTAATGCTATTGATACAATTGGTAGATACTACCCAAGTAGCTTCTCGGACCCTGTTGTTATCTATGAAACAAATCGAGCTAGTCCTGTCTATGCGGTAGCTTTGTCGAGCAATCAAATACAAGTGTGTTACAATGGCAGAATTTCTTTTGGAAACATCAGCATAGGAAACGTAAAGATTTTAAATGAATTTTTTGATTCAATAAAAATTAGTTCAATTTTGCCAGCAAATGACACTTCTTTCATAATCGTTACTAAAAGTCCTCTTGAAATAGGCAAGTATGTTGTGGTATTAGATAAGTTTCGTGATTACTGGGGAAATTATACATCAATCGATACTATTAGTTTTATCGTAGATTACAACAAATCTAATGACTCTACACTCGTTTATGAAAGCTACTCGTTCATAGATAGATATCACGTAAGTATTGATTTTCCACTTCCCTTGGATTCGAGTTCTGCATTAAATATCTCAAATTATTTGGTTCATCCCTTTGGCAGTGTAGTTGAGGTTAGTCTTGCTTCAAGCAATACGATTCTGATTACTCTTTCGACAACTCCAAATATATATTCATTGGGTAAAGAGTTTTTCTTGGTCCTGGGTAAGATTTACTCTCGTGATTCAACACGATTTGTGCAACCTCCATACAATACTGTTTGCATAACCAGAAATTCGGATGATTTGGAAAGCTCTTTTGTTTACCCAAATCCGTTAAATTTAAATCTGACTACTGAATTGACTTTTGCAAACATTCCTAGTAACGCTAAAATTGAAATTTATGACAAGCAATTTTCAAAAATATTTGAGTTTGAAAATAACAAATGGTTGGGTGGTATTAAATTAGATTTGATGAATTTAGGAATTGATTTTTCCCCTGGAATTTATTATTTTAAAGTTTTAGCAGTGGATAGTGGAAATTGGAAAAGTTCAACATTGAAAAAATTTGCTGTTATAAAATAATACTACTTTCTTTGATTCTGTTTTTATCTTGCCAAGATGGGCTCGACCCTACTTCGCAGCAACAGGAATCTTACTTGAAGGGCAATGTTGTAGTAATTTCTGGTGTTAATAGTTGGCCAAAACCTGACTCTGCCATCGAGTTAAGAGTTGTTGGCTTTAAAGAATACCCACCACAAGATTTATTCAACGATATTATTACCAACAATGCGTTTATTTCCGATTCTTTGCCAAGATTTGTAGATACAATACCCTTTCAGTTGAAAATTGAAAAGCCACCTGTTGAAATACGATATCTTGTCGCCGCTCTAAGGTATGGAACAATTTTCGAATGGAAGGTCA
>JBKBVP010000166.1:3136-4360 GCA_046289495.1 Candidatus Kapaibacteriota bacterium
ATTGGCGTTTACTCCGATGAAATGACTTACGAAAGAAAACCAAAAATTATCTTCGTCCCAAAGGGTAAAGTCATCGAAAATATTACTATTTTAGTCGACTTTAGAAATTTACCAAAACAACCATTTTGAATATGAAATTTATTTGGCTGTCATTAGTTTCACTTTTCTCTGTGTTTGGGATAGCATTTTCACAGAACTTAACTGGATTTGTGTTAGATTCATTAACAAAGAATCCTCTCATAGGTGCTACTGTTCGTTTGGAAGGAACAAACTATGGTGCTTTAACCAATAAGGAAGGGAAGTTTATTTTAACTAAAATCAGAAAGGGAAAATATTCGCTGATAGTTTCATATGTTGGTTATTATACGAAGAGGTTGGTTGTTACTGTGCCTACAAACGACACTTTGACAATATTCCTAGCATTGCGAACAATCCAAACTCCTGAGCTTATCGTATCTGCTACGAAGAAATTACAAACAGTTCAAGAAGTACCGGTTAGCATTTCATTCGTTCCTGGTGATTTTTACCAACAAAGAAACTTCGTACGCTTGGACGAAGCTCTGCGTTTCGTCTCTGGTGTAATTGTTAACAAAGACAACATTAACATACGTGGTTCTTCGGGGTTTTCTTTTGGTCTTGGTTCGAGAGTTGCTTATTTAGTAGATGGTCATCCAATGCTCTCTGGTGACAATGCTGATGCAAAGTACGACATTGTACCTGTGGATGTGATTAACAACGTCGAGATTGTTAAAGGTGCGGGCTCGAGCCTTTATGGGTCCAGTGCAATAGGTGGCGTAGTGAACATTACTACCAAGGAGCCTTCCGATACATTCAGCTATTCTCTTAAGTTTCAAAGTGGGATTTATTCTAAGCCAAAATACGAGCAGTGGAATTACACCAAAAAATTGACAACTAAAAGCATTTTCGGCGGTTACTTTTCAGGTAATTTAAGCCTTTTCAAAGTCCTATCGGGATTTAACTTCGTTAATGATGAAAGCTACAGGCAATTTGACAAAAGTCAGAGATATAATTTATTTGCTAAGTTCTCAAAAGATTTAAAAAACTATGGTAAGTTAACTTTGTTTGGTTTCCATAGTTACGATAAAAGGAACGACTGGGTCTATTGGAACAGCCTCGATAGCGCAACTCGTCCACCTACTGGAACAGATTTATCTCGATACTTGGTGTCTACCAAGAGCAATTTATCGCTTGAGCATAGGTTTA
>JBKBVP010000167.1:0-4284 GCA_046289495.1 Candidatus Kapaibacteriota bacterium
AAAAAAAAGGGCAACGCAGGTGGGCCTCTTGGATGTATCCCTGGCCAGGGGTAGGCATTGGCCATTAGCCATTTAGTAGTATCATAATCTTGGCTATTTCTAGAAAATCTAAAATACATTACGCTTTCTAATTTATTTACTATGGGGTCATCATTTTCACTGTCATGATAAATAGGAACACCGTATTTTGTTTCATAACCATTATATTCCTCCCCTACTAAAATAATAGCTTCTTTTAAAGGTCCAATTACAACATAAGACATGGGGACATCAAGCCCTTGATAGGGTCCACTAACCCAAGTATTTCCATCCTCATCTCCTTGATATCCTGTATCGTTCATATACACTTCTCCATAGGTACTAACTAAAATATTATTCTTTATTATCATTAATTGTGGAGCAATATGAAATCTTAAATGCAAATATTCCTCTGCAGTTACTTTTTCATAAATTGGGCGTAAGCCATTCCATTTTCCTTTATGAGCATCAAATTCCAATTTCTTAGCTCTAAATTCTCCAATTATTGCATTAAGATGTCTTTCATAAGCCTCTTGATAAGTTAAAACCATATTTAATAATTGATAAACATCTTCTGCTTTATTAAATTCTTTTTCAAATCCAAATTCTATTTTATAAATCTTTCCTTCCTTTTTTACTGTTAGTAAAGTTTGTAAATTCTCTTCTATTGTCTCTCCTCTTTTATTTTTTATTGTAATCCTATCTCCATTTATTGTTAATGTATCAATTGCACATAATTTACAAAGTGGGTCAGAAACAAGTTTTAATACTGTATCCTTCCCTATACTCAAATAAGCATTAAATTTTAAGTTTGTGTTTTGTTCAAATAAGTCTACTTGGTTTTGTTTTCCAGTTTCATAATCAATCTTTTGTTTAACATTTATTTTATTCAAATAAACATTATACATCTGAGTATATCCTTGCAAAGAAATTTTAGTATTTTGCCCAAGATTAAAGGTAGTGTCAATCTTTTCTCCTCCAATAATTTGGCTATAAAAAGCATTTTTATCTGGAAGCCTAGAAAATACGGATTGCTGCGGTACAACAAGTAGTAGAAGGCTCAGAAGAAAAGCAGGAATGAGTTCGAAATGGAATGCCTTTCGAAGAAGGGTAACGAGACGAGAGCCGAGAGGCGTCTCGGAGCTCGGTGCCAGCGGAGGGGATTTATTTCCATTACCAGAGGCAAGAAAAATCGACGAAGCGTAATCCATAGGAACGGAAAAGTCGTAGTAGTAAGCGATTATCTCGGCTCCAGCATTAGAAAATGGACCTAAATTCTCGAACATTTCTTTTGCAATGGAGCGGAGATGTCGCCAAATTTTTTTACAGTTTGGGTACGAAAGCTTATTGTATCCTATTGGAGTAAAACCACCGGCTGCAATTAACATAAGTCCTCCTTATAAATTTAGACTTACGACAAAATTAAAAACGAAATTTAAAGTTTGCAAGAGGTAAAAAAATTTTTTTGATTTTTAGGCAACTGGCATATCATTGCGACGTATACCGTCGCAGAGGAGAGGCAAAGCTTTTCCTCTCGTCAAGTCCGATAGAATGGGATAAGGTTGAATTAATTTGGCTAAAAATTGTAAACGAAAGGACAGGTTGTTCCTTCGAGCCCTAATCCTTTGCTTCGAATAGAAATATTTAATTCTAAACTATTTGCATAGTAGATTAATTATAAGAACCCCACCAATGCTACCAAAATACAATTCCCACACACACGAAAAAAGAATTTAAATTTGGCTTTTCTCTTTTCTTGATTTTCTAATCATTTTTTCAATACATCACGGAACACAAAAAAGGGGATTTGCAAAAGGATTTAATACAGAATAACACTTGAAGCCAGCTGTGTCAAAGGCAGTAGGGATCCAGAAAACTTCATAAACCTACCATTTGGCAAAAATAACAACTACCATTGTAGTATTTAAGCCAATTGCCAGTTTTCTTTTGCACCTGCGACACTTCCCAGAGAAATCACCGCATTGGTCCCTACTGCACGAATTGCACAATTCTTTTGAATCCACAACAAATTTATGTCCATCATTCGTATCTGTATCTACATCTTAAAACGCATCCAAACCAATAAGCAACTTATAACTTTTAAGTAGGTTAAATTGGTTTAGTATTTCACCGAGCAGCCGTATGGTTTGGTGGTTTTCACTGGTGGATTGCTACCAACAAGGAGGCTATCGAGCGCTTCGCGCACATAATTTCGAGCAGTTTTAATATCCTCCGCATCTGTCGAGGGTTTGTCGTCTATGCCTCCGGCATAGACCAATACACCATCTTTGTTGATAATGAAAAAGTGGGGAGTCGTCTTTGCTCCATACATTTTGCCCACCTTACCTTCGCTATCGATTAGATAAAAAGTCATTTTCGCATTATGTCCCTTGATTCGCTTACGAATTTCACCTGCAGGTAAATTCCCTTGCTTGCCTGGGGCAGAGGAGCAAATAGATAACCAAATGACTCCTTTTTTGGTATACTCCTCCTGCATTTTGGGGATATTTCCACTTTGATAATGTTTTTGAACGTACGGACAGTCGAAATTAATCCATTCGAGAACAATTATTTTCCCACTATAATCGGAAAGGATTACGTCCATCCCAGTATAGTCTTGCAAGGTAAATTCTGGTGCCTTTTGGTCTATTTTTGCTTCTTGCGATAGCGCAAATGAAGTTATAGCAAAAAGAAACAGTAATTTTAATCCAATTTTTAACATAGCTCCTCCAAAATGGTATAACAACAATATTTAGTTAACAACTTTCACGTGAAAATATTTTTTGGAACTATCTGAGGCAAGAACCTCGAGGATTCCTCCGATGTTCGATTTCTCGCCCCAAATGTATTGTAACATTTTTAGCTGGGTAGTTATTTGTCGATTTTTTTGATAAAATTTTGGTTGGTAACGTAAATCAAACAATCCCTCGTTTTTAGGAAAGAAAAAAATACTTTTCGCATTCGTTTCAAATGGTATTTCGAAAATTAAATTAGCTACGTCATCCAAAAAGGATATGTGCGCCAAAATTGTATCAGGCTCGAAAATAGGAAACATCTTGCGAAGTTTTGTGTCCACATCGCTTTTGGAAAGACTTTTGTCAATCGGGAATACCTTTTTAATGTGTGCTTTGCCGGGCAGACATTTTTCTCTGCATACGAGCCACTTAGCTTTTAATTCCAATTCCAAATTTCGAGGCGAACCTTTTGGAAGGACCAAAGTAAACGGGAAATAAACTATATCACGATATTCCAAAGTAAGTATATCATTTTCAATTTTTAATACTGGGGGTGGGTAGGTTGGAATTATCTCGGAATATCCGGGAAGATTTGTTTTAATTTCCAGAATTGTTGGTTCGCCTGCATCGCCGGGATTCAGCCAGTAAATATGCCAACCTTTCGCAAGTGTGACTTTTACTGCAAGTAGCAGTGTATCGCCCTGAACAAATTTAGATTTGCTCGAAACAATTTCAATCCGCAACCTTTTGTCTCGATAAAGCTCCTTCGAGAATGTAATCTGTGAAATTATAAATAATAAGAAAAACAATATTTTCATAAACTTAAAAATTAAAAAAAGAAAAACGAAGATTAAACATTGAATATTTTATATTTTAGCTCAATAAAAGCAAAATTTCTTCCCAAGGAAACTGCTAATACTGCGAAAAAGTTAGAGCAAGAATTAAACCAAAGCAAACTTCAAATTGAAATATATACAGTCTTCTCGTTTACAAGTCCGATTCACAAGCGAGAAGTCACATTTAGCTTCGGAGATTGGAATGTCGATGTTGTAGTTTTCACGCAGGAAGGCAACAGTTTCCTCGATGGCAATGTAAGTGTCTCGTTTACAGCAACGAGGACTACCGAGTTGAGCAATCCTTTTTAAGCAGTTAGCAACGAGGGTATTCCCTTCGTCCCAAGAGGATTCATTTTCTGGGCTTAGCCCCTTCCACAACAACAGAAAGATAGAGGCACCAATAGCAGCGCCGCAAGTTCCGATATGCCAAGTACAAGTTGGTGCAAGCTTAGTGGCTAATTTCTGAGCTTCTTCGAGCTGGTACAAGAGATTGTCGCGATTACCTGTGATGTTTGCCATAGTCGTCAATAATACAGCAGGGGTAATGAAATGGTGTTCTGGCCCGTGCATTTTCACAGCAGGTAATGCCATGATTTGTTTTGCGAGTGCAATGGGGTCGGTCTGCTCAGAATTTAAGCACATTTTTTTTATTACTTCCTTTAAGTCGAGATTTAGGCAATCTTCGCACACAAAGT
>JBKBVP010000168.1:0-4264 GCA_046289495.1 Candidatus Kapaibacteriota bacterium
TTCTCCAAGGGCATCTCGATATGGTCTGCGAAAAGAATGCCGATGTCGAACACGATTTCCTAAACGACCCCATTAAACCATACGTCGATGACGATTGGGTTAAAGCAAAGGGCACAACCCTCGGCGCAGATAATGGTATTGGCGTTGCAATGAGCTTAGCTGTATTGGCTTCGCAAGATGTTGCACATCCCGATGTAGAAGTTCTACTCACATTGGACGAAGAGACTGGTCTAACAGGCGCATCGCAACTTGGGATGGACCTATTGGAAAATAAAATACTCATTAATCTTGACTCCGAGGAGGAAGGAACATTTATTATCGGCTGTGCAGGCGGGATAAACACCTCTGGTAGTTTCTATTATGACAGCGAGCCTGTCGGCCCAAACCACCTTGCCTACAGGGTAGCTCTTAAGGGGCTTAAAGGCGGGCACTCGGGATTAGAGATAAACGATGGCAGAGGCAATGCGATTAAATTGCTTAATCGCTTCCTCTGGGATTTGTCTAGAAATGTTGATTTCCATTTGGCAAGTTTTGATGGAGGAAATGCACACAATGCAATTCCGCGCGAGGCTTTTGCCACTATAACTTTTCACCAAGCAGATGAAGTTAAATTTCACTCTTTTGCCAACAATTTCTTCCAAATCTTATCCAAAGAATGGAAGACAAAAGAACCAAATATTGAATTTGTCTATGAAAAAACTGAACTACCAGAGTATACGTTAACTAAAGACATCCAGAAGAAATTGCTTGCCTTGATCTACGTTCTTCCCCACGGTGTTATTCGTTACAGCCCCGATGTAAAAGGTTTGGTTCAAACTTCTACAAATCTTGCTGTTGTCAAAACAAGCAAAGAAGAAATTTTCATCCAGACAAGCCAGAGAAGCTCGCTCGAAACGGAAAAATTCGACATTGCAAATCAAGTAAAAACTGCCTTCGAACTCGCTGGCGCCTTTCCTAAGCAAACTAGTGGATATCCAAGCTGGCAACCAAACATCAACTCGCCAATCCTCGAGGTTGCAAAAAATACATTCAGAACTATGTTTGCCTTTGAACCAAAGATTGAAGTCATTCATGCTGGACTGGAATGCGGACTCATTGGCGAGAAGTACCCAGGGATGGATATGATTTCCTTTGGACCAAATCTTAAGGATGTTCATTCGCCAGCAGAACGCGTTCAGATTTCCTCTGTTAAGAACATCTGGAATTTTCTTCTCGAAGTGCTAAAAAACACACCTCCGAAAGATTAAAGAATCTCAATCGGATATTGAAATTAAAAAGGCTGCCCGTTTTTGGCAGCCTTGGTTTTAACAAAAGCTCGTAAAACTGATCAATCCTTTGCATTGATATCTCGATACAGGAACCACCAGTCGTAGTTTTGATATTTTGCTTTCTTGTATTCGGCGGCTTTGATGTCGGTCGGTGGTGGAATAATTACTTTATCTCCAATTAACTCGTTATTGGGCCAATTGGCTGGAATTGCAACCTTTTGCTCGTCGGATAATTGCAAGCCTTTGAGCATACGGAGGAACTCATCAAAATTCCTGCCCAATTCTTGGGGGTAGTACACAATAGCTCGAATAATGCCATTTGGGTCCACAAAGAAGACGGCACGAACAGTATTTTTCCCTTTAGAGGGATGAATAAGTCCTAAAGTGTTTGCAACTTCGCCCGAATCAGCTATAATTGGGAATTGAATATTAACGTTTAAGTTATTTTTAATCCACTCGACCCACTCAATATGGGCGAATACTTGGTCGATACTCAGACCTACGAGTTCGCAATTAAGCTTTTTGAATTCTTCGTAGCGATTCTGAAAAGCAACAAACTCTGTGGTGCATACTGGGGTAAAATCTGCTGGATGGCTAAACAAAATGAACCATTTTCCAGCCAAGTCGTTTGGCATTTTCATCGGGCCTTGTGTAGTTTGAACTTGAATTTCTGGAAATTTGTCGCCAATTAAAGGCATTCTTGTTTCCATTTCAACCTCGATTAATTATTAAAATTGAAAAATTAGAGAAGATTAACTTTAAGTTTTATTGTAATTACCTTAGATTTTAATATCCAGATAACCTTTTGAGATTTGGGCTTGGGCAGTTGCTTGTGTTTGCTGAGTATTTTGCATTCCAGATGAAATAAGTTGAAGCAGTTGCGATTGCAATGAGTTTGGCGAAGCTCCAATTGATTGGCGCAAAACTTCTCTCTGGATTTCGAATTGAGTATTTACTCGAGCATTCTCATTTTGATTTTGTTGCTGATTATTGATTGCTCCTACCATAATCAATTACCTCGAATTCTAATGAAACTGTCTACGAACTTAATAAAATAATGCCAAAAAAGCAAATTTTTTACCAACTTTTATTTAAATTTGCATTTTAGGTGGCTTAGCTCAGTTGGTCGAGAGCGTTCGCCTCACACGCGAAAGGTCACTGGTTCGAATCCAGTAGCCACCACAAGGCTACGACAGAATTTCTAAAGCCAAGAGCAATTCATCTTAATTTGAGTATCTTAGTCCAACATACACTTTTCTGCCATCGATTGGTCCCCAGATTATGGAACCATCAAAGTAATTAGAAAATGGTTTATCCGCAGCGATAATTGGGTTTATTTGTTTAAAATTTCCAATATTTTCGGCTCCAAGATATAAATCAAACGCTCCGAGTTTGAAAGTTACTTGTCCGTAGAGTACAACAAATGGCTTGTACCTTTGGGAAAGTCTGTATTCCGCAGGGTAGCTTTCGGTATTTGGCAATCTACCTCCGCCATTAGACTCTATGGTAAAATCAAGCATTACTGGATTTTTGGAAAAAGCAATATTTAAAAAAGCTTTGTGTAGGCTAACCAATGGTTTTCGTTGCAAGATATTGTTTGTAGTCATCCAGACGTCATTTAGTCTATAAGCTGCCAGAAAGGCTAAATCAGGCGACACTTCCGCTGAAATATCAATTTGGAAGCTATTGGAGTACGACTTTCCAGTTTTATTATAAATGTAAATTCTTTCGGCAAAGATATCCCTATCGATAATCGTTTGATTAACGAAATTTGTATGATAATATGACAAGTTCAGAGTAAAGAAATTTCCAAGAACCACAACATTGCTTGAGACACTAAGACCGAAATTCCAAGCTTCTTCTATTTTTAAATCCTCTACAAAAAGAATTTGTCTCGAGGATGTTAAAATGCTTTGATTTTCAATCATTGGCAATGGGAAATGAAACCCTTTCCCAAGCGAAAGCCTTAAAATGTTGTTTTCATCCAAATCGTATTTGATGTGTACTCTTGGAGTAAAAAGTTTGCCAGCCAGATTATGAAAATCCAATCTACTTCCGAGAACTATTAGCATTTGTTCAAGTGGGGATATGGTCAGTTCTGTAAAAACCCCTGGCACAGATTCTTCTTTCGACAAATTAACATTTTCGAGGTACTGAGAGTATTTATTGTAGGCGTAACTCAAACCTACGGTTAAATTGAACTTAGTCGGATGATTTTGGTTTGTCGCAGAGGTAAGAGTATTTTCAGTCGAAGACCAAAGTATTGAGGTAAATACTGAATTTTGCTCGGCATCGAAGAATCTATTCCCAAAGAAAGAGTTTTGTTTATGATGAATGAAACTAAGAATCGTGCCCAACGACTTATTGCCTTCGAAAATAAATCCATTTTTCGTTGCAAAGTTTAGTCTTTTTATGCTCACGTCTGCACCCCAAAATGAATTTGTTAGCGGAGCATAAAAATATCCCAATTGTCCACTTTTGGAATTATTATACACAACGTGCAGAAATGATTCATTTTCGAAGGCGTCGGACTTATAATTAATTTTTTCGAGAATATTAAATTGCAAATTCGTCGGAAGGTCTAAAAAACCATCGCTGTTATGGTCTATTTTTCTATTAAAAAAATTTCCGTGTAGAAAATTGTTAATAAAGAAATTCTTCCCAATTTTATGTTTCGTAAGGAGGTTTAATTCGGCTCGGGTCAATTCGTTAAAGTATGCATTGAAAAGAATATCCTCTGGATTTTCGACCCCATTCAACTGTACGTTAATCTGACCAGTAATAGATTCATAACCGCGCGTCACAGAAGCCGTTCCAGTTGATATTGATATAGATTCCATCCAAGCTCCTGGGATGAAAAGCAATCCATAACTAGAAGCCAAACCGTGAATGTTTGGCACTGACTCGAGAAGAATTTGGGTATAGTTGTGCGTCAAACCAAGTAATTGAATTTGTTTCACCCCAGTAACAGCGTCTATGTTTGCAACATCCACGGT
>JBKBVP010000169.1:0-4264 GCA_046289495.1 Candidatus Kapaibacteriota bacterium
ATCAAGCGAGTAAATAGCAATTGCATCCCAGTCGTTATGTAATGGTGGCAAATTGCAACATATATAATTGCATGAAATTTCACTCTGTATTTGATTTGTGTCTTTCAACAAAATTAAGAACGATTGGGGTGGTAGTGAAACGGACTGGTCAATAATTAATCTTGTATTTCTGTTTGATATGATGAATCCCTCGAAGGAAATTTCAGATTCACTTGGATTTACAAGTTCAATCCATTCGGATTGGTTTTTTAATGGAGCTGGGTAGATTTCGTTTATATAAATTTGTGCGTATGTATTCAGGGTGTAAAAGAAAAGCAGGAATTTAATAATGTAGCTCATAGTATGTGATTATAGAATCTACGGAGGAACTCTTCATTAAAATTTCTAAGAGACTGGAGATGAATTCTGCCTCCATCTCGTTGAATCGATTGTAAATTGGGCTGTCTACATCGAATACGCCTATGATTTTATTCTTATAAATTACGGGTACAACCATTTCTGAATTGGCTGAAGGGTCGCAAGGAATATAGCCGGGGAACTTGTGAACATCTGGTACAATAACCGCCTTTTTTGTTTTAATACATGAACCACAAAATCCTTCTGAAATTGGAATTCTTGTACAAGCTATTTTCCCTTGGAATGGTCCTAATACCAAACTCTCATTTGAAAGAAAGTAAAAACCAGCCCAGTTTACTCCGTTCATATTATGAAAAATTAATGAAGCGAAGTTGCTAGCATTTGTAATGAAATTTTTTTCGTTGCCTAAAATGTTTACTAACTTTTCTTTTATCACTGAATGATGATCCAAGGATAATTCAAGCTCTTGCACAATGCTTAATATTTAAAAAAGATAATTTACAAATAATTTTTAAAAAAATCCATCCAAAAATCAAATTTTGAAATATTTTCCCAAAAATCTTCCTCTTTTTCTTCTCTTTTATGTTGAACAAACTCCACAAAGTTTGAAAATTTTAATATTCCTTGGCCTTCTTTAGAGCAAAATGTTTCAACTAAATGCACTAAAACGGTCAGATCTTGAATCTCCCCTAAAATTGTTTGAATTGTTTGGATTTCTTTAATTTTATCTCTTGGTATAGACATTATCGATTCAAGAGTTTCCACGACATATCTGAATTTCTTAACCTTTAGCCGGGTCTTGTGGTAAGAGGAAAAATTAGAGGGCTGAATCTCTTTAATGGAGTTATCTACATCAATAAAAGAATTTAATGCAATATTTGCTAAATAGTTTATAGACGTCTTTGAAAGACATTCTCTTTGGGAAATGTGATTTCTATAAAAGAAAATATCTCCTCTTAAGTCAAATTCGTTGTAAAGTAATGCAGATTTTAGCTTTTTTATTTGTTTTTTTTCGTTCTTCTTCAAAAAGACTAAAAAGTCGGCTAACACTGGAAACTTTTTAATATAATTAATTATCGTCGCAATCTGAACTTGGACATCTCTAAGTTTATTAAACCTCTTGATTTTGGTTTTAAGCTGCTTTTGAAGTTCTTCATAAATTGTTTCGGCGCAGATTTGGTCAATTAGGTACATAAATGCCAAAATCCGCCTAATGCTTACTCTTAAGTCGTGTATTGCCTCATCATCAAAGGTTTCAATCACATAATCTAAGTTTTTAACGTAAAATTGTCGGAGGTTATCGAGTCGATTTAATAATGTTTTTTTTATCTCAAAATTTTCCATAATTAAAATTTGATTTCTTCGACAGACCAACCTTTCATAATGGTTATTTTCATTGGAAATTTGATTAATCTCTCTGAAAGTTGCAAAGGTCGATATCTACCAGAGTCATAGGTTTTATTGTTATTCTCATCGTAGAATGCAATAAGTTGATATTCCCCTTCTAATACGTTTTCGAATTTCCATAAATTGTTCACTACTTTGGTGTAATACTTATTTGTGGGGCTATATAGCATCAGCATTGGATTTCCCAATGTAGTGTCTATCCTTGCCAGCAGTGTTCCCTGAATGCTTCCCAGTCTTGGTTCATCTGCAACTTTTACAAAAACTTCATAAGAATTATTAGCGTACATAAAACCAGTATAATCATAAATTAATTTCGAATGGATCAATAATTTATAGTTATCTTTCCATTTTAAGTTCGGAATTTTGACATACAGTTTATTGAGTTGTAGAAATTGGTAATTTACCTCGAAGGTGTCTTTTTGCGCGATATTTATAGCTTTGAAGTTAAGTTGTGATTTGGTGGTATCCAAAGGATGGCTGAAAGTAACAAGTACGCTGTCGGATGGAGTTTTGAGTTGGACGCTTTTTTCGAAAATCCCAAATGGAAGATTAATATTAGTTTTTGTAATTCTAATGACTTGGTTTTTATCTACATAAACTGGATTTCCGGCAGTATCAGTTATTAGCTTTGGGTTGGAAACAACGATTTTGTAGATTCCTTCGCGCAAGCTATCCTGGAAATATAAAATTAGTTCGTTGGGTTTGTCGATATTAACTTGAATAAACAGGGGTGTAAAGAATGAATTTGTTGATGTATCGATGAATTCAATTGAGTTTGTAAAAATCTTTTGTGAAACCACAATTGATTCGCTAAAGGTTAGTATGGCTATGTATGGATTAAGTCCCATAGCATTTGTTATGAATGGTGGTATTTCGTCGATTGGGGGTGAAAGGATAAGTATTACTGAATCAGACAAAGTTGTCGAAATGTGAATGGTATCGGAAGCAAATCCATAATCCTCTTGACCAAAGTCGAAAACTTTGTTTTTATTTTTGTCGTTGTAAGAAAAGATTATGTAATTATCTGCTTTCAAGGCTTCAAATTTAAAATTTCCAAGATTGTCTGGTTGAGTGCGATAATGAAAGCATGAATTAACATCAAATAGAGTGTCGTTTAATTCAGTAATCGGAATTGCATATACATAAATGTTTTGCATGATACCTGCAACAACCCTTCCATTTATCCGACCAGAATCGATATTGTTCCCAGTAGAAAATACCAAATAAAAAGGTTCGTTTGGCTGATTTCCATCTAAATCCGAATAATTTGTTCCCAGAAGAAAGGAGATCGTCGTTTCTTTTGGCAAAGACTCAGCGAATTGAATGTGCATTTTCTTTCCGTTCCATTCGACTTTGTATATTATTGGCGGGTTTAAAAAAATATTGTTTATTACGCTATTTCTATCGACCCATTTGTTAAATTTAATGAAAATTTCACTGCCTTTAAAATTCAGGGAACGATTTTGAGGGAAGAATTCGATTATTTTTGGTGGAGTTTTATCAGGTGGCCCGCCGGATGGTGGTCTGGGGTTTGCACACGAGATGAAAATCAATGCAAGTAAATTATACAAGCAAAATTTTTTACAATCAATCTTGAACATAAACTATATTCTGTATGTTGAAAAACTAATTTAAGTAGTAATTTTGAATTGTTTAACGATTGCTATTTTGCTATGGAAAAAATAATAACAATTAATCCCGCAACAGAAGAGGTTTTAGGAGAATATCCAGAGTTGCAGGAGAAAGAAATTTTGGCCCGAATTTCTCAATCCGCGAGTGCGTTCAAGAACTGGTCATCTTTGAATATTGAAAAGCGATGTGAGTATTTGTTAAAAGTTGCAGAGATTTTAAAGAACAGAAAGAACAGTTTAGCAAGATTGATAACCCTTGAGATGGGTAAGCCAATAAAGCAGTCTATAGCCGAAATTGAAAAATGCGAGTGGGTTTGCAGATATTACGCAGAAAACGCCGTGCAGCAATTAAAGGATATTGAAATATCCACGGAAATGTCTAAAAGTTATGTAACTTTTCAACCATTGGGACCAATTTTGGCAATTATGCCCTGGAATTTTCCATTTTGGCAAGTCTTTAGATTTGCTGCTCCAAATCTTGTTGCTGGAAATACTGCTTTACTTAAGCACTCAAGCAATACCATGGGCTGCGCAATCGAGCTGGAGAAAGTATTCGAAGAGGCAGATCTACCAAAAGGGGTCTTTCAGAATCTGGTCAACAATGGCCTGCTGCCGATCTGCCATGGCGGCAAAGGAAATATCCTGAGAGGCACTGGTAAATCCCTGGATCAGGCCCGTATCCTGCACCGGAAAAAAGCCCTTGGGAATGTAGATATAGAGCACAACCGTGATGATGAAGGTTGAAAAGGCAAGCAAAAGGGTAACGCTGCGGTAATCAAGCACGATATTGACACCCCGAACATCAGCAGGATGACGCCGATCTCGGCCAGTTGCGGCGCCAGTTCGGTGTCGGCGACGAAGCCGCCCGT
>JBKBVP010000170.1:0-4226 GCA_046289495.1 Candidatus Kapaibacteriota bacterium
AGCAGCAATTCTTGCTGCAAGCTTCTCTGATTTCACTAACTCAAGCGAATCAACAACCACAAGCATTCTTGCAACTTTTTAGGTAATAGCCTCGGCTAAAATGATAGCACCTCATCAAACTATGCAAAAAATAACCGAAGGGAAGCCAAGGACGGCTCCCTTCGGGTGTGGTATAAAAATTGTTTGATTTTATATTTGATTATTATTTAGGTAAAAAATGGCGATTATGCAACAAAACTTAGCAAAGGCTTATGGATTAAAAAGGGAAACTGGAGTCCCTCAATATGTAGAGCAAGAGGTTCTTTCTTGGTCTAAAGAAAAAGTTATTTTAAAAATGTATGACTTATTCATCATTAGCGCCAAGAAGAAAGATGTTCGTAAAATGAACCGCGTACTTGCCGAGTTGATGGCATCTTTAAATTTTGATTATGAGGAAACTGCAACTCGATTGTATCGACTTTATGAATATATACAACGACTGGTGTTTCAAAAAAGATACGACGATGCAATTTTCATTATTCAAGAACTTCGTAATGCTTGGAATCAAGCATTTGAAATTGAAAAATAAATTATTTTGATGGTACTATGGCAGATTTCTCATCAAGTTTAGATTCATTAAGCAATGCATTAAATTCCTTAATGCAAACAACCTCTACAAGCCAATCCCAGGCAGACTTGCTGGTCGAAGCATATAAAAGAACTCAGTCTGGCAAGCTCAACCAGCTTAAAGATCGTAAATCTGCTCTGGAAAAGAAAAGTACATTTTTTAATAACTTTCGAACCAAGATTAATGCTCTTTTGACCCAAATTGACAAATTTACATCAACTAATGCATCAAGCTTCTTTATTACTCGAAAGGTTACTTCCTCCGACTCTTCAATTGTCTCTGCAGCTGCGAGCAGTGATGCATTACTTGGTGTAAATACAGTTAAAGTTAACCGTCTCGCCAGTAATGATTTACTTATTTCAGCACAATTGACTGCTTCACAATTCTTTGCCGTCTCTGGTTCAAATCTCACTTTTAGAATTAATGGTAAAGACATTATAATATCTATCTCCCCGAATACTACGAATGAGGATGCCCTAAAGCAAATAGCCAATGCAATTAATAACACAGCAAATGTTAATGCCACAGCTTCTTTGGTTAAGGATACAACCTCAACCATTCGTCTGACAATAACTTCTAAAAACACTGGTGCACAGAACAAAATCACTTTCGACGATAATGGAAGCGGAGTTTTAAATGCTCTCGGCTTTAATAACGTTGACCCCTATGCTTCAATACGGACACCAATACAAAGTGGTAATCAGTATGCACATTTCAAAATTGCAGATGTATCCCAACTTGATTCCGAAGCCGAGATTAACGGTATCACCATTGTACGAAGTTCAAATACAATCACCGACGTGTTGCAGGGTGTAACACTTAACTTGCTGAAAGCACAAAGTAATAGTGAACAACCAATTACATTAACAACGGAGGTCGATAGTGCTGCTGTCCAAAATGTTATAACCCCACTGCTAAACGCTTACAACGATATCTTGCAATTCCTTAACAGCAACAAGAGCCTTTTAAAAGATGAACCTCTGTTGAGAAACTTAATATCTAATTTGAGAGTCATTTCCTCTCAAGCCGTAAGCACTGTCCAAAGTGGCAATCCTCAATTCTTAAGCGAAATCGGAATCAAAACAAATTCCGACGGCACTTTATCAATAGCAGATGCTGCCAAATTCAGCGATGCTCTGGTGGCAGATTACAGAAAAGTATCAGATTTGTTCACATCTAACGACAGTTTTGTAAAAAAAATTAAGACTTTAATAGGTACAATTTCAAGCGACACAAACTTTATAACCAACAAAGCAACCACTTTGCAGAGACAAATATTCGAAACGCAAAAGAAAATTACCGAACTTGAAGCTAAAATAGAAGTTCAAGCAGAAAATTATAAAAATGAATATTTTCGTAGCTTGGAGGCATATTTAAAAGCACAATCACAGTATACAATGTTTTCTAATACTGCAAATTCCTTATTAAATACATATTATTATTAACAACTGGGGAGGCTACTATGATAACCCCAATCGAAGGGCCACCAATAAACGAATTTCAAACGAATTTACTTGAGTACAGGACCACCCAAATAGCTCCGAATACCCAAGAGGAATTTGAACTAAAGAACAACATAGAGAGAGGATTAGTAAGATTTAATCATTTTGTGGAGAATATTGACCAAGAGAATATTAAAAAACAAAAGATAGTGATAGATTACGATAAAATTTCAAAAAAATTAGAAGAAATAATCAACGATAAAAGCTTAATGATTCAATTTACGCAAGACGACCAAACCAAAAAGATGATATTTAAACTTATTAATGCCGAAACCAAAGAAGTTGTGCAACAAATTCCACCCGAGGTTGCACTAAAAATTGCTCGATACGTAGCATCAACACTTGAGGATAAGAATGTCACCAACGCAAAAGTATAGTCCAGAGTTTATTGAGGAAATTATTTCACAAATTGAGGTTTCCGCTCAAAAAATCAATGAATTGCTCTCAACGGAGGAGGAATACACATCGATAGTGGATAAATTGATTGAGATACTTAATCAAAGAGAGAGATATTTCAAAGAATTTGAAACTTTTCAAAATGAGAATTCAATAAGTTTTTACTTTGTTAATAATTACAATAATTGGAGGAATCGAATCAAATGTATAATGGACATAGAAAAAAAGAACTTGGATAAAATAGAAAATTTCGTGAAATTGCAAAGTGATAGAGTAAAAAATTTAAATAAACAAAAACAATTACTACTGTATATGAAGAGGTGAGCATGGATGTAAAACATGTCGTAACAAGCGCCAACAATCTAGATAAAATTAAGGGGGTAAAACAGGAAAAGCTAAATTCTCAAAATAAGAAAATTCAACAAACCAAAAATCAGAATCAAACATCAAAGCAAGCTGATAAAATTGAGATATCAGACAAGGCTCGGATGATATATGAGATTGAAAATCGCATCAACAATGGATTTTATAATAAAGCTGAAGTGTTAATCCTAACTTCAAAAGAGATATACAATAAGCATTTTAAGGTTCAATAAAAAATTTTGCTTCCCAAGGTTCCAACAATTAACTCAATAATTATCTTTCATTGCTATTTGGTACAATTTTTGCATTGAATGTAAAATTGGCACTTTAAGAATTATGAATGGAAATATTTGTATAGGTTTTAAATGGGTCTGAATGCATTAGTATGCGGAGCTGGTGGATTTATTGGTAGTCATTTAGTCAAGAGATTGAAAGCCGATGGCTATTGGGTTCGAGGAGTTGATCTTAAATATCCAGAGTTTAGTGAAACCGCGGCAGATGATTTTGTAATTGGTGATTTGAGAGACCCGTTGTTTTGCAGGTCAATCGTAGATTTTAAGTTCGACGAGGTATTTCAGTTGGCGGCTGACATGGGAGGTGCTGGCTATGTCTTTACCGGTGAAAACGATGCCGATATAATGCATAATTCATCGATGATAAATTTGAATATGTTGAATGCATGTTATAAGAGAAATGTAAAAAAAATATTTTACTCCTCTTCTGCCTGTATATACCCTCGACACAATCAAGAAGACCCAAATAACCCATTATGTAAAGAAGAAACAGCATATCCAGCTAACCCAGATAGCGAATATGGATGGGAAAAATTGTTTAGCGAGAGGCTTTACTTAGCGTATGCTAGGAATTATGGTATAGAAGTTAGAATAGCCAGATACCATAATATTTTTGGGCCCGAAGGTACATGGGAAGGTGGAAAGGAAAAAGCCCCAGCCGCTATTTGCCGAAAAGTTGCTGTGGCTAAACTTAAAGGCATCGACAATATAGAAGTTTGGGGCGATGGAAAGCAAACTCGTTCGTTTTTGTTCATAGATGAATGTTTGGAAGGAACTTTACGGTTGGTACGTTCCAATTGGACTGGACCCGTTAATATTGGTTCCGAGGAAATGGTAACGATTGATCAATTGGCACGATTGGTTATGGAAATTGCTGGAGTCGAGCTAACAATTGTTCATGTTCCAGGTCCGGAAGGTGTAAGAGGAAGAAACTCTGACAAAAAGTTGATTTATTCTAAACTTAATTGGAGGCCAACATTGCCGTTACGCTACGGGTTGGAAATTACGTATAGATGGATAGAAGAGCAGGTTGCTAAAAACAATAACAAATAGTAAATATGAAAA
>JBKBVP010000171.1:0-4193 GCA_046289495.1 Candidatus Kapaibacteriota bacterium
TTCCATCACTGTTCGCATCCACGAAATTTCTTTGGCGAAGACCTCGTCCTTGCTTGTTGGGATTGTAACCATATCCCTGCCCAAACCCTTTACAATTGTCACAGCGACCATCGTTGTTTGCGTCGATGAAGTTATCACAAATTCCATCGCCATTTTGGTCGACAAATTGACAATTAACTGCTTTCCCTTTACCCGAGTACAATTTCTTACCTCCTTGGGAATATGAAACGTTGCTCAATGTTAGAGTAAAAACTACTGTTAAAAACCAAAAGAATCCAATCTTTTTCATTTTTATACCTATAATTAAACATACAATACACTTTTTAGACAATTCTCATAGTAAAAAGTTTAATGAAAAAATATCATCTATATCCAATCGTTTTGAAGATTTTAAATTTTGGAGATAGGTATGATTAATAAAGTTAATATAGTTAATTCAATTGCAAATATTGTAGATCCCGATTTGAAAAAATCTTTATTAGAATTGAATGCTTTAAAAGATGTTACAATTGAGAACAATACTGTAAGAATTTACTTAGAATTGGTCCAGCCTATATTCACTGTCTATGAAGAATTAACTCATAGGATAAATGATTCAATTACTCAAATCTATTCCGATGTTGAGGTTGAAGTAAGCATAACTGAAAGGATGTACGACCTGTCGAAACGTAAAGTCTTGAAGAAGGTAAAAAATATTATAGCTGTTGCCTCGGGTAAGGGTGGGGTTGGGAAATCTTCTGTTGCTGCAAATCTCGCTGCAGCTTTTTCCTTGACCGGTGCAAAAGTCGGGGTACTTGATGGTGATGTCTATGGTCCAAGTCAGCCGACGATGTTTGGTCTCTCCGAGCAACCCTTTGAAGTTGTAGAAATGCCAGATGGAACTACGATGGCTTTCCCGCTCGAAAAGTATGGAATAAAGGTTGCATCAATGGGAATGATATTGCAAAAAAATGAAGCAGCTATCGTTCGGGGACCTCTCTTGGCTGGATATTTCTCGATGTTATTCGAGCAAATAGAATGGGGCGAACTCGACTACTTGGTTTTTGATTTGCCACCAGGCACTGGTGATGTTCAACTAACACTGACGCAGAAAATTCCGCTGACTGGTGCTGTCATCGTTACCACCCCACAGGAAATCGCTGTCGCAGATGTTCGCAGAAGTATTGCGATGTTCAGAAAAGTAAATGTCGAGATTTTAGGGGTTGTAGAAAATATGAGTTATTTTATTCCCCCAGATGATTCAAGTAAAAAGTACTACATATTTGGTGAAGGTGGAGGTCGAAAAGTCGCCGATGAACTGAATGTTGACTTTTTGGGGGAAATTCCTTTTGAGATACTGACCCGCGAATCGAATGACTCCGGTATGCCAGTAGTTTTACGAGAAGATGCCATCAACCAAAGGCAAGTTTTTTTTAATTTAGTACAAAAAATTAATACGAAAATTAGGCAAAGGAATTTCAAAATCCTACAGCTTCCAATTATGAAAATTTCCTTGGAGTAGAGAAAATATCTTTAAGTAGTTTGGAGTAAAAAAGAAGAGCGAACCCCATCGGGGTTCGCTCTTTGTTTTTAATGAGTCATTCAATTATCGAATGAATGTCATCTTGCCAGTCAAGGTTTTACCGTATGCGTTCAGTCGATAGATGTAATTTCCGCTTGGAACAATTACACCAGCATTGTCTGTTCCATCCCAAGCAAAGTTATTGTACTCACCAGCTGGCAAGACTTCGTCGACGATAGTGCGAACGACTTTACCATAAATGTCGAGAACTTCCAATTTAACGTGAGTCTCGTAAGGTAATACGAATGGTATTACGGTGCTAAGCGAGAATGGATTCGGGGCATTTTGGTAAAGTTCAAGTTCACCAAGTCCCTCATACATAATAGTTACAATGTTTGAGTAAGTAATATTAGCACCTGTGCCGTCGTTGTCTACTTGGCGTAATCGATATTGATAAACTGTGTTTGGCGTGACATCTCTATCAAAGTAGGTATATTTGTTTGGTGTAGTGGAATATCCCGCTCCTTTTACAAAGCCGATATCTTTAAATGGGGTGTTGTTATCTGTACCGACACGTCGTTCGATGAAGAAACCATAGTTGTTAATCTCGGAGGAAGTTTCCCAAAATAGGTCTATACCAGCATCTCGTGCTCTACCATCAAAGGAGAGTAATTCAACTGGGTCGTGTTGACCTGGGAGAGTTAAATACCAACGATTTCCAAAGTAAGGTCTAATCATTGGTATCCAAGTTCCTCGAGATAGAGTTGCGGTGTAGTTGTCGGCAGGACTGATACCGAAGTGATGTAAGTGTGCATAGCCGGGGTTTCCTATTGTTGGCATAAATTGTACCCAGTTCCCACTGCCGCGGGTATTTTCGAAAGCAAAGACATTATCATTCACCAAATTCAAAGTGGCACTAAGTCTTCGGAAGTCCTTTTCAAGCATCAGATGGTACCCAGAGCCACCAACAGGTCCACCAAAATTTATTGGTGGTGGTATATAGATGGAGGTTATCCTCATTCCCATACGATATTTTGAAGCACCAAGCTCGAATCCAGTTTCACCCAACTGAGCAATTGACATCCAATATGTTCCAGATTGAAGGATAATCGGTTTATTCAGCTTATATGTTAGATATTTTCCAACTGCAATGGAGTCGCCATCATAATCCCAAGCGCGCAGTGTGTAGAGTGTAGAACCGGCAATTAGAGAAGTTGGCTGGTCTGCACCCGAATAAATAGAAAATGCGATATAATCAGGTGATTGGTTTTGCTCACCAAAGAATGCTTGGTAACCGTAAATTGTGTCTTGTTGCAATAATTTGAATTTCATTGCAATTTGACCAGACCCATTACCACCTTCATATCCAACAGCGTATTGGTAATTGTAAGCACTGGTAGGTCCGTATACGTAACCTGTTGCACCATAAGCAAATCCAAATAAGTTTAATCCACGACCTGGTAAACCAGCAAATTGCGCGTCTGGAACGTCATTTCGTGGATTGGTAGGTTGGTCGTATGCAAAATATGGCCCAAAACGAATTGTAACGTCGGTATAATTTGTATCATTTAGAGGTTCGAGGTCGCCTCCGGGAACTGTTAACCAAGCATAGATTCGATATTGTCCGGGGCCATAGATGCGTGCATTGAAGTCGGGCATAGAAAGTTCGTGAACTGAGGACGGCAACATCCCAGGCATTTGCTCGGTTCGCTTATAAACAGCCAGTTGCTCGCCAGGTCGGTATATCATCACTGTTACTAAGAATGATGGTGCACCGACGCTCGTGTTGTTGCTTAATATAACACGAATCGGTATTTTGATTGCTTGCGATGCGGGGGTGACTGTATAAGGCCAAATGATTTTAACAGATGTTACTTCAATATCCGTGATTTCACTTGGGAACAGAAGCTTCACATTGTCGACATAACATACATCATCATCATCTGGTATACAAGTCAGACATTTTTTGTTATTTTGAGCATACATTTTGATGCGGAATCTGAAATTCTTTGCTCCCTCGTTCTTGTAATAGATAACTGTATCCGGTATGGTAACAAATGCTTTAACGTAATCAAAATCGATACCATCGTCGAATAGTCTCGGTCGCAATCCATTCAGATTTGGAGCAGCAGGACGTGACAGAGCAGAGTCTTTATCGGTTTCGAGATAACCTACCAAATATCCACCAGCGCCATAGAGGGAGTATGCGGGCATATCAGTGACTGGTGTAGCACCACCACGTCGAGGATGATTTCTCCATCTCCTCTCATCGATATTACATATATTTGTTATTCCATCATCGCTTGGCAATGCCCATTCAATCGCAATTTCATCCGGTGGATTTGCTGCAGAGCCACCGTAATCTGTCCAGACACTAAATACATCTCCATTTATGACGGTTCTGGGTTCCATTCCAACTAGTTGAACATCGGACCAGCCTCGGTCCCAGCTATCTTGCTTGGTTGCTCTTTGGAAGCCAACGGAGATTGTTGCACCTCTTCGACCTAATAAGTTGATTGGGAAGCTGCGCAATTCATCACCTCCGGGTGAGGTTGCTGGTTCCTGTCTTTCGAGTGTTAATCTATTCATCCTAATAACTGGTGAACGGAGTTTGAATGCTTTGTAGTCGGGAGATTTAAAGTTAAAGTCTTCGTTATTTGTAGCTGGATATTCACCGCGCGGAGGCAATGGA